>JAFCBW010000064.1 GCA_017610525.1 Candidatus Nanohalarchaeota archaeon
GCCATCATAGCATCCCAGGCAATCAATACATACATTTCAAAAGAAAAAGTGCGATTTAGGGAAAATGAAAAAAACATAGCAAAAGCATCCGTAATTGGTATAGCAACACCGGGTCCACTTCTCGCGTTTCTTCCACTCCTGAAAACATTAAAACATAAAGGCCTGCCTCTAAGCATAATTGTTGCATTCATGACTTCTCAGACACTGATAGGTCCCGGAAGACTATTTTTAGAAACAAGCTACTTCGGGATTACGTTTTTTATATACCGGATGATCATCGCGTTTTTAATCGCTATCGGCATTGCAACCAGTTTCAGATTTTTGGAAAAACACATGAAATAAAAAAACCACCTGAAATCCGCTATACTCAAGGCTAACCCTTTCCTAAAAGTCAAAAATTCGCATCTGCAGTTTCAGTATCCAGATAAAATTCTACATCTATAACTCTTTTCAACTTAGCAGTTCGTTCTGGAATTGTTGCAGTTGTCGCTCCATCTCCGAAACCAATGTGGTCGTCACCAGAACAAGACCCCTCTGTAAATTCCAATAGACTTTCATGCGCTGGCGTCGTTTGTACTCCAACCACCTCACTGTATCTTAGATATCCGTATGGACACGCCTCACTTTCTCCTAACTTATTAAAGTCACCACCGTCTATCTGATCATATAACGTACGCATAAGAGTATTCAATTCACCCTGAGTATACCTTTTCTCTCCTGTTGGTATTACTCCATACTTCACAAACTCTACAAGAAAACTATCTTTGGAAAAACTCGTCGGAACACTATATTTATCTGATGTGGGTCCTACAACTACAACGCCTTCCATTTTTTTCAGAAATGAATCTATCTGATCTAAGTTGTTCTTTTCATTTCCATTTTCAATTGCCATTTCAAATCACCCTACACCCTCCCTGCAATTTAAGTTTTATATACTTTCGTATTTTCACTACTTATCGAAAATCATTACCCTCCCACCGTGCAAATCAACTGCCAGATAGCATTTTGAGTCATTCAAAAATACAAAAAATAACATCCTACGCCACAATACCCAATACTTATACAACGATGTCAGACAAAACCGGAACTCCTGCTTACCCTCATCTCCCGATAACCTTCTCCGTACCCTCGCTCAAATCAATCAGAGTAGACGCTTTCCCTGAAATAGCCCCATCATCGATCACAACATCAACAAACCGCATTATCTCATCAGAAATCTTAGACACATCGCAAACCGGCGCATCCCCCGAAACATTAACCGACGTAGTAACAAAAGGAACCCCTGCCATCTCAAAATACTTCATCATCGGATGCTCGATAATCCGGACCCCAAGCGTACCCTTCCCCCCGCTGACCAACTTCAAAAACCCCGCATCCTTCTTTCGGACAATCAGCGTATAAGGTCCCGGCAGATACTTGCGCACAACATCCATATCAACCTCACAATACTTGCATATCCACTCAAGAGACGGCGCAATAACCGAAAGCGCACATGAAGCATCCCTCTTTTTAGCATCAAACACCTTCCTCACAGCATCATCTAAAAGCGCATTGCACCCGATACCATAGATCGTATCCGTAGGATAGACAAAAATACACCCTTTCCTGATATCCTCAACAACAGAAGAATCAACATCATCCATCTTCAGAATTCTCACCACTTTTTCACCTTCACTTTTTTCATCGCCTTATCAACAGCATCTTCACTCCATCCGCCCTCAACCATCTTCCGCTTAATATCATCCAGAGAAAAACCCTTATCAAGACACAACAGAATATACTCACTTGCCACAGACTTCTTATGATTACCGATTTTACCTGCAATCACAACAATCACCATAAGTGCAGCAACAACCCCGCACAACCCCAAAAGAAACCCATAATCGACACTCTCTTCAACTTCATCCACATCCTCATTTTCATAATCAAGAGAAGTCCTTATCTCGCCCATAGCCGCCTCTGCCTCCTCAAACTCACCTGCCAGATAATGTTCTATGACCTCCTTCAATCTCGAAATATACTCCACAGATACATCTTCACTAATCTGATTCCCTCTCTTCAACAGATGAACAGCGTCCTTCAATTCCAGGATATATGAGATTTTACCCCCTGCCGCAGGTTCTTCCTCTTCATCTACAAAGTAAGTCTCACTTATCTCATCAACAATCTCATCCTCAATCACATCAACAGCCTCAGAAGCGACATCATCACTTTCATTGACATTATCATCATCCACACTTAACATCACGACAACAGAACTGCTTCTCGATGAGCTGGACCCCGAACCACACCCGGTATAAATCCCGGGATTAGAATCATCACAATCTGCCCCAAGACACCCTGCGCCAACACCATACCCATCCCCGTCATTATCAACGCATGGATGCGCAACAAAAAACCTATGACCTACAGCATAATCATTCACATTCAAAAACAAATCCCTGCACTTATAATATCCCGTATGCTCGCCACCGTCACTCAACAGAGAATAATTAAAAGAATGATTAACCCCTGACGTGACATTAAACTCCACTCCATTCCCATCAAAATCAAAACTCGAATTAGACAAATTATACCTGCACACCGTATCCTCATCAGTAGTCACATTCACCCACACCCAATTGGTTCCGCTAACAAGACTAGACCCATTCAAAGGCACCACAACACTGATATCCGGCGCATCAAGATCAACAGTAACCGTATAATTAGAACCTGCAAAAGCAGCATTAGAAAAACCATCCTCGCACCTGACATTCCACAAATAAAACCCTGAAGAAAGATTCACTTCAATACCATTTACAAAATCAACCCCAACCGCAGTAGAATTCGAATTATTACCTCCCCATTCACCAGTAAAATTACCATACAAAGTACAATTAGCAATATCAACACCACTCGGCGTATAATTAAACATGGCATTACTATAAGTCACATTCCCGGAATCTGCCGGAGAATCAAGCAAAACAACAGGTACCGCAGTATTGACCACAAACTCACCTATCGAATGATTCATATTCCCAGCACTATCATTACAATAAACAGTAACACTATTCCCTGCCTCTGCCCCGACACTAAGATTCAGGTACCATTCGTAAGAAAGCAGCGCAGTCTTATTCATAAGACTTACATTTTCCGTACCATTCAAAGACACCCCGCACCAATCACTCCCATCTGTCGTCACATTCACCCACACCCACATCCTGTTATATGTCCTGTTCTCTGGCGCAACAATATCAACAACCGGCGCAACCGTATCCACTGAAAAAAACAAAGACTCATTGACACCGATATTTCCCGCAGAATCATTACAATACACCCTAAGCCAATTAACCCCCTCGCTCGCAAAGACAGTACCATTAAAATCCCGGACACTCCCGTTCATACTGGCATTCCCAAAACCAACATCACAAAAACACCCATAAGCATCCTCATCAACACTGACATTAACAAAAACATCAAAATACCTATAAGTGACATTCAAAGGCTCAACAACAGTAATTCCCGGAGCAACACTATCATACCAAAAATTCCTATCCGTACAATTAAGATTCCCTGCACTGTCATTCATACAAAAACTCACATTATTCAGCCCCTGCACAAGCCCTGAAAGAACAGTCCCGTTCGCGCACGACTCAACAGTAACATTACTCCCTCCGTTAAGAGAATAAAAACAACTATCTGGATTAGACTCATTAAACGAGATATTAAGCATTGGAAAAAAAGAATAATTAGCATAATCCGGACTCACAATCTCAACAAAAGGCAAAGTCCCGTCCACAAAAACAGTCCTGTTGGTGCTGTTAAACCCCCTCATAGAATCATCATCAACACACTCGACATTCCATATATAAGCCCCGTCACCAGAAAAATCAAACGAGAAATTATTGACCACTCCCTTGACAATCACACTCTCATTATACTTCTCGCGCCCCCATCCGCTTTCGTTAGTATAAAGCGAACAATTAACCAAAAACCCCAAATCCTCCACAACATACTCAAAAACAACAGGACTATTCTGCGAATAATTCCCCTCAGCAGGACCCCAAAGAAAAACATCAGGCGCAGCGACTGTATCATTAACTTCAACAGTCCATATGATCTCATCACTCCCATTCGCATTCCAAACCTCAACTCTTACATTCCAAACCCCTGACTCATTCCATCCAACATCCCACATCCAGTTATCATGATTATTCAGCACATCTGTCCCGTTTTTATACCATGTATAACTCACATTCTGGTTAGCGCTCACATTAAAAAATACACCATCACTTTCATTCACAGAAAAAGAAAGAGACCCGTCATTAGTGGCATTATTAAACTGTCCTGTAATCTTTGGTGAAACACCGATCTCATAGACCGCAGCAAGCACATCAATCCTCGCATAACTATTTGCCCCGTCAGGTATCAGTACCCCTGTATCATTCAAGATATCCTCAATATATTTAGGCGCAGGAGCAACACCATACTTCCGCTTGTACGCCTGCCAAAGTAAAGCCATAGCCCCCGAAACATGCGGCGTTGCCATAGATGTGCCGCTCTTAGAACAATATCCTCCACCATTGCACGTTGAGCTAATACTACTCCCCGGCGCAAGCAGCAAAGCAAAATTAGCCCCCCTGTTAGAATAAGAGGCAATCACATCACTCTTGGTAGTAGCCCCTGCTCTCGTGGCATTAAAAAAGCACGCAGGCATAGAAATATTGGAACTCCATCCGTCATTGCCTGTCGCAGCAACAAAGCTGATATTATGCAAAACAGCAACATCAATTGCATTCTTAACAGCAAGAACATCCGGCTCACCATCGCAATAATCCCCGTAACTGTCCCCGCCCATACTCAAACTGATTACAGAAATATTATACTTCGTTGCATTATCAATACACCACTCAATCCCTTTGACAAGGTCTGCTTCATCAGCAGTTCCTGTGTTGTCAGCAATCTTAATCGCAATAATATTAGCGCCCTTGGAAACACCATAAATACCCCCGCTTGCAGCAGCAATGCCTGCAACATGCGTACCATGCCCGTGGTCATCATTCGCATCAGTATCTTCAGCCTGATTATTGGGGCAGCACCCCCCACTTCCATAATCACTTGCAGTACAATAACAATACTGCTCAACAATCCTCCCGCTAAAATCCGCATGCCCATCATCTATCCCTGTATCAAGCACACACACCGTAGTGCCGCTCCCTGTAATATTATACCCGTTCACATTCTCAGTCCACACATCATCTGCATTCACAATAGGCACGCTTTGAGACAGAAACGTGTGTATTGTCCCCACTCTCTCAACAGCAGCGACATTCGGGTCTTTCCTGAGCGCATCCATCTGCGCCCTCGTAACCTGCGCACTGACAACATTAATATTATTATATGCATGCTCAACTCTTCCCCCTATTCGTGCGACTTTATCAGAAATATCGCGCTTAGCATCCATATTCTTTTTAAAAACTCCAAACTTCCTGCGCACAACCTTTTCATCCCGAAGATTGATAAACACTTTAACCTTCTCATCATCCAGAAGAACCCCATCCTCGACATCACCGCCTTCAATGCGCAAACTACCTTTATCACCATCATCAGCCCATGCAAAACACAAGATACATAGGCTCACGTATACGAAAACAACAGATAAGAAAACGATTTTGCGCATAATATAACTATATAAATACAATAATAAATAAATTAAAAAACCTTTTAGCTCAATCAAATACAATCAGAACAAAAATCAATAGAAACAATATAAAATTACCCGCGAATAAACTCACTATGCTGTGCCCCCGTAGCTCAGTGGATAGAGCACTTGCCTCCTAAGCAAGGGGTCGCGCGTTCGAATCGCGTTGGGGGCGCTCTTATTCTCTTACCGCTTTTCGCACCCTGTCAATGTCTATCCGCACCTTATTGCCTGCATGCTTAGACACAACCGCGCAAAAAGACGCGACAATCAGAACCAAGACAAGCGCACTGGGACTCAAAAACACACTATCCTCAACCCCGCCGGACGCAGACACCCCATGCACCATAAGCGCCGCCATACAAAATCCAGAAAACACCCCGACAGACTTACCCATAACTACATATCTGGCTATTCTAGTTCATATAGATTTCCCCATGACGCAGAACTCCTCCATCCCAAGCATCAAAACACAATCAATGCTCTCAATTCTAAACAAATGCGCCCCACACCTGCAATCCGAGCACCCGAAACCAGCCACCTCACTTGCAGTCTCACACAATTTCCGCGCAATATCACACTCAAAAGACTTAGGTCCCTCCCTGTAAAACACCTTCACAACTTTAGCACAATCAAGCAGATAATCAACATGCCAGAATATCTTCTTATCATCCGAAAGATGCCTCTCAATCCTCTTTTCAAGCCCATTCTGCGCAGAACCGACATAAACATAAAGCCCTCTCAAAAACCAAATCCTGCCCAAAGAACCAATTACTAAATCAACACTCTCAGAAACCTCAATAACCAGAACATAAACCCCTTTCATACTTATAATAGAATAATCCAAATCTATTTAAAAAGAATGTCACAATTGTAGAGTGATTACAATGTATGATTCTAATTCCATTTTTAGTGACGCAATATATGCTCTTTCAGACAGAGAACATATTGAAAAAGTGTCCGTGCGCGTTGATAGTAATATCCCTGATATTCTATACCTTCTTTGTGAACTTGACTGTCCGGGAAACAGGCAGCAGGCATGCCATATATATCCCGCATCTGATGGCGAAAGACTAATCGTTGCTGGAGTACTGGCACTTGATACTTTGGATGATGATAATTACGAAATTGCAGAGAATATCGAAGAAAAATATGATTTGCAGATAACCGAAGACCAAATAGGTAAAAACAAGGTTTTCTCAGAAACAGTTCCCCCCGAGCCATATAACTGGGATTTATATACTCGTGTTTTGAAGGTAGCCAAAGCAGAAAAAGAGTTCTCAGAAACCAGACGCACCTAAGCAATCTACAAAAGCTCCTGATACTCATCATAAAGAACCTTA
>JAFCBW010000197.1 GCA_017610525.1 Candidatus Nanohalarchaeota archaeon
CGGAAACACTAGCGTCCTCCCCCCACTTTGCAGTTCCCTACACAGATATCCTGATAATAATAACTCTCGCCATACTACTCGGAATACTCATAGGATGGCTCATAAAATCAAAAAAATCATGAATGCCCACGCAAAATATATAAACAATCAACTCCAATAAAGAGAAGCCCCAACTTCTATAAACAAATCAGGTGATACACATAGACAAACAAATAAAAGAACTAAACGAAAAAGCCCAAACCTACTCAAAAGACCTCGAAAACATACTAACAGAAATCCAAAAAGTAGTAGTAGGACAAAACTATCCTCTGGAACGCCTCATAATCTCACTTATAGCAGACGGCCACATTCTCTTGGAAGGCCTTCCTGGCCTTGCAAAAACACTCATGATAAAAACCCTCTCAGACTGCATAGACTCAGACTTCAAACGCATCCAGTTCACACCTGACCTATTACCTGCAGACATCACAGGCACAAAGATATACAATCAGGGCACAGCCAAATTCACAACAAAAAGAGGGCCTATATTTGCGAACTTCATACTCGCAGACGAGATAAACCGAAGCCCTCCCAAGGTCCAGTCCGCCCTCTTAGAAGCGATGCAGGAGAGGCAAGTCACAATATCAGGCGAAACCTACCCGCTCCCAAAGCCATTCCTCGTCATGGCAACCCAAAACCCCCTGGAGACAGAAGGCACATACACCCTCCCCGAAGCACAGATTGACCGCTTCATGCTCAAAGTCAACGTACAATACCCCACAAAAAGCGAAGAAAAAAACATAATCCGGCGCATGACCACATCAGAAATACCCAAAGTAGACAAGATAATCACTCCCTTAAAGATAATGGAGATCCAGAAATTCAGCCGCACCATATACCTCGACGAAAAAATAGATAACTACATAACAGACATAGTACACGCAACCCGCACACCAAAAGAATTCGGCCTCGACATAGGCCAATACATAGAATACGGCGCATCACCTCGCGCATCCATATGGCTCGCGCTCGCAGGCAAAGCCCACGCCTTAATAAGTGGTCGCGGCTACGTAACCCCTGAAGACATAAAGGCCATCGCACCGGACATTCTCAGGCACAGGATAATACTGGCCTACGAAGCACTTGCAGAAGACATAAAAACAGACACAATAATAGAACAGCTCCTGAAAACAGTAAAAATCCCTTGAAGAGCCCAACAGTAAATTTTAAAAGGCTAATGTTCCTATATACCTGTATATGAACGACTCAATAAACACCCTCAAAGAAAAAAGAGACGAACTCAACTCACAGGTAAAACAACTTATTTTGGAAGTAAAATCCCAGAGAGACAAGCTTAATTCTATTGACAAAAAAATAATCGAAGTAAAAGAAAAACGGGATGCGAAAAACAACCTCGTAAAAGTTCTCATAACAAAAAGAAAAACAATCACAGATAAGATAAGAGAACACAAAGCCGCACAAAAACAAAACAATCACGACTCCGCAAAATTCGACCCGGTTACAAAAGATCCTGCAAAACTAAAATCAGAGATAAAAAAGCTAGACTGGGATCTCCAGACAAGGCAGCACTCAATAAAGCAGGACGATCAGATGCAAAATCGTCTCGAGCAAATGGAAAACTCCCTTGCACTCGTAAAATCATGCGAAAAAATAAACAAAAAACAAGCCAAAACCCGCGCAAAAATAAGCGATCTTGAAGAAGAACTTGAACTCACACACGAACTCATCGTAGACAACAACCATGCAGGCAAAAAAGAGCACGAAGAACTCATAATACTCTACAACCAGATAAAAGAGCTAAGAACCGAAGCAGCCCCGAAATTCAAACAGATAAAAGAACTAAAAAAACATGCAGATGATGCTCATAATGGGTACATAAAAGAGCTCAATCAACAGAAAACCCGAAAAGAAGCAAAAATAAAATCCGAAAAAAAGCGCGAAGAACAAAATAAAACCCAAAAAGAAGACGAACTAAAAAAGCAAGCAGAAGACCTCTATGCGCAATTCACCAAAGGAAAGAAACTGACCGGCGAAGAACTGATAATAATCCAGAAATACGGGCAGTAATACCTGGCTTCAGGTTATATGTTATACCTCTTTCTAAAATAGCTTTATGTAATCCTATGT
>JAFCBW010000065.1 GCA_017610525.1 Candidatus Nanohalarchaeota archaeon
TTCTGTAAAAATATTTGTGCCAACCACTGTTTCCCAATATGTTGACCAGTCAAGTCCGCCTGAAGTATTGTATGCAGCAACAACCTGATGGGTTCCATTCCATCTTCCAACAGCAATATCATTTTTACTTCCATTATTATCATAATCACCTAAAGTAAATGAAAATGTCTGATCATCTGTGTTAATACTCTCTAGTTGGTTTCCTGAAGAATTATATACCCTTAAGCTATTGTCGCTGAATATGAAAACAACTTCATCATAGTAATCATCGCCATCCATATCTGCGGATTCAATAGCATACCCATAGGCCCACTGGCTTGTAAGATATGAAGATATCTTGGTTCCATTTGGATAGATATAAAGAAGTGCACCATTCGGGCTTGACCCGCTGAACTGCGTGACTGCGATCTCATCACGTTTGCCGTCTTCATCATAATCAAAGAAAGCAATGCCTGTATCCCCCCCACCTGCGTCATAAAGTGATACATTCCAGACCACTCTCCCCAACTCCTGCCCCCACTCCCAGCCAGAAACTCCCCAACTGTCATTCCTAGTATAATTAGCATAAAACCAGACCTCTTGGTTGGTGTAGGGATTGTCATTACTTTTATTGATGCTCAGATTAGTCAAATACAAAGAAATCTCAATCTCATCAGCAACTGTCAAGTTATTGTATCCTAAATTATTGTAACACGAAACATTAAACGAATAATTCCCATAAGGCATCCCCTCCCTGTGGGTTTCTGTAGAATTCTGTATATAACCCCCGTCAGCAATCAGTTCATACAATTCTGACGTCGCATTAAAACTCATATTAACAGCATCCCTCCACGCCCCGGTCTTATTATGCCTCCACTCACAATACCCCCCGGACCCGTTTATAGACTCCCCTGAACTCGAATTAGTATAATTAACAAAAAACGTAGTATAATTAGCATAAACTGTATAAGAATCAGAAGTATCCCAAATCGTCAGATTAGTATTCCCGCTCTGGACAGAACTCTCTCCTGATACAACCCCGGATATAACAAAAAGAGAAAACAGCAATATCAGCGCCATAACCCCTACAAAACTAATTCGTCTCATTTTCCCGCCCAGATAGCATCATTCCAGAATTCCATAACCAACAACTTCCTCAATCATCCAAACCGTACCCGCTCACAAACCTCATACAAGCGCCCAGCGCCACACTTCTTCCCTTTTCCAAACATAGCCTATACCCAACATCTACATTCAAACTTATATATAATTAACCCCTCGCCCCAAAACCAGCATCATGTCACCACTCAAAAAAAAAACAACACTCAACTCAACCTCATCACTCCAACACAACAACTTGTGCGCTCCAACAACAAACCACCAAATATCACATTCACAATAATCATCATGGAACTCACACACATTCCTTCCACACAATAGCGATTCAGGCGCTCAAACTCCGACCCAAAAACATTCATTTTTTGAACGAACAAATATCCTCCATCACCATGGAACACACCAACAACCCCAACAGAAAAACCCCGCAACTCCAAACCCCGCTTAAATCCATGACCAAACCGCAACTTAACTCACTCATTTCCCCGCTATACCTCATAACATTTCACGCCCACGCATCTATATTTAACCATCACTCAACCCTCAGGCAAAAAATTCAAAATTTAAGACCTGTTTTCACAGAAGACCCTTCCGAAACCCTTCCAGGATCTGGGGTTCACTCTGGAAACAAAATTAAGGACCTTTCCTTTCAGAATTCAGCGCTTAGCTTAACTAAACCAGACCTTTGCAGAAGAATGCTCAAACTCAAAATACACCTCATCATCAAACCCGGCGCATCCAGCCTCTATCCGCCTCCGAAACGACAGCCCTTAAGTATAAACAACTGCGCTGCAACCTTCAGGCATTATTAGGCTTACCCTGCATTTCACTCAACCAAACAAAATCCGCGACACACCTGTCCTGATTTCATCTTCCCTGCTCCTGAAAATACCATCAAACGAATAATCAAGAAACATATCATTACCCTCATCCCAAAGAACAATCCCTGCGCCCATTTTCCTGACATCCTTTTCAAACCTGACATCGCGCCCTGCCTCTTTTTTAACCGCATCAAGACACGCAGGATCAAAAACATCAAGCGTTCCCTTGTTCCCAAGAATCAGAAGTCTATCTGCACTACACGCATTGACCCCCATCATCAAAAGCCTGCGCAACTCATCTCTAAACTTCAAAGGACCCCTGGACTCAAGTTCATTCATGGCAACAGATACAACATCAGAAATAATCTCCTCCCTCGCATCAAGCATCATCCTGTTCATCTCAACATTAGTCTGCGCATTAATCCTTTTACACTCAACATCTGCCCTTTTCCCTGCATCCAGAAGAATCCCATCCTTGATTTTCTTCAGAGCCAACTCCGTATCAGCATTCATCACACCAATCTTTGCATCTGTCTCTTTTTCAAGTTCCTTAATCTTAGAGCGCACCTTAATCTTGATTTCATCCTTGATAAGCATCGAGCCGTCATGAACTATCAAACGCATCACCACACTAAAGCAATCCAAGCCCAATCAAAATAAGAACACCGCCAGCAAGCCCGAAAATCGCAAACGTCTCAGCCATCGCAGAAAGAACCACAAACTTCCCAAATGCCTGCGGCTGTTTGGCAGAAGCAGAAATACCCCTCGTCGCAATAGCAGCCTGTGAAATAGCAGAAAGGCTTGTAATACCGATAGTAAGCGCTACACCCATAACTGCGACACCCGTCATCAAAGACACCTCCTTCAGAGGCGACGAAAACATACCCACACTAAGCATAATCAAAATCCCGCCAAGCAACCCATAGACCGCCTGCGTCTGCGGCAGCGCCTGAAGTACAAGCGCAGTCCTAAACTGCTTCGGATTCTCAGCAACAGCTCCTGCCCCGGCCATGCCGGTCATCCCGACACCGATACTTGAAGAAAGCCCTGCCATGCCTATTGAAACCCCTGCCGCAAGCGCAGCAAGCGCCATACCAATTCCAATTGCCATACATCTATCTGTGGTCAAACCCCTATTTATAGTTTTATCCTTGTTTGCTCAGAATTCAAATCTATTCGTTCGTATCCGCTTCCAGATACAATTCAATCGCTTCCTTTATGTTTTTCAAAGCTTCCTCTTTAGTTTCACCCTCAGAGATGCATCCTTTCAGGGAAGGCACATATGCGCTAAAACCCCCCTCCTCCTGCGCCCGAAGAACAATAGTCCGCTTCATAATATCAATCCTCAACCACAGTAACCTTCCTCTTGACAGAATACGGCTCAAACTCAACCCCTCCTCCCTCGAAAAACTTCGAGAAGAACTCAACATACTGAAGCCGCAAAGAATGGATCCCTGCGCCCAAAGCCCCGACCATAAGATTAAACACATGCCCGAAAACAAAAACAAGCGACCCCACAAAAATCCCGACATAAGGGATACCCAAAGAAAACCCTGCAAACATATTGACAATATTCGCAATCCCCTCAGTAGCAAGACAAAGCGCAAGCAGCCTGATAAAAGAAAGGTCATCCCCTACATATCCCGTAACATCAAAAAACCCGAAAAGCGTCTGCACACCATTACTCTTCGCAAGCATAAAAAGCGCCAAAAGCAAAACCCCTCCCATGGCAGCCGCAAAATAATGCACCTCTGAAAACAACCCGAGCTTCCACCAAAAAAGCAGCCCAAACAATCCTACCTGGAACACCATCATCCCTGCGTGCCCGACAATCTGGTCTTCAAGTGATTTAATAGCCTGCTTCCTCTTATACTTCACACTCTTAATCTTATTGACACAGTCCGCAATCCCAAGCAGATACCCGATATTAATATAAACAACACCGACAACAAGCGAAAAAATCATGACAGCAATAATCGGATTTTCCACATGATGCCCAAACACAGAAATATTCGAATCGCCAAGCGGGTCAATCAGATACCATATCCCCGGAAACACCCGCCTAAGCGCATCACCAAAATACCCTCCGCTGATGACCCCGAAAAACGCAGAAGACACACCAAGCATCACAAGCATAATCCCTGCATCCCTCCCGCTCACCTGCACCTTCCTGTACGCAGCATAAAACAAGAACCCTACAAGCGCAAGCAACAGCCCATAGCCGGCATCATTAAGCATGATCCCGAAAAAAAACATCATCGCAGGCGCAATAAGAATAGTCGGGTCAAAATCATTATACTTCGGAACAGAATACATCTTCGTAAGCCCCTCAAACCCCTTCAAAAAAACAGGATTATCCAAAAGCACAGGCACCTTATGCGCCTGATCCTCCAATAGCGGCTCAACAGAAAAAACAATAACCTTACCCAAAGCTGCATCCTTAACCGAAAGTATTGCCTCACTCTCGCGCCCCTCACTCACAAAAAACTCAAGCACAAACGACGTTTCAGTACCCGCGCACTTTGAAAGCAGCGAATACCTGTCAAGAACAACACCTGCCTCCTCCCGGAGCACAGCCACCTTCTCACCGCGCTTATTCTTGTACGCGCGAATCTCACGTAAATAACCATCCTCCTCATCATTAAGCAACCCGATTTTTCTCTCAATCTTTCGTATCTCATCCTTAGGCTTATTTTGCCCCTTCGGAATCTCAAGAATCTTTGCATTGATTAGGTTAAGAGTTGACAGAACAGCATCATCAATCTCCTTTGGATACGTCACAAGCACAAGCAGGTCATTCCCCATCTCCGTCTTTTCAATAATAATCCTTTCAAAAGACTCAAGCTTTGGCCTGATCTCATCAAAACTCGCAGCATCAGTCCTGAAAAGCTTATTGCAAAAATAATCAGAACCATTCAACTCGCAAAGCCCGGCATCAATTCCTGAAATCATTTCAAGAACATTCTTTTCGCAAACAAGCTCTCTCTCAGACTCCCTGCATCTTTCAACACCCGACTGCGCATCAGCCACACCAGTCCCGATCTCATCAATAAGTATTTTTATTGTCGAAAGAGTTTCCCTCTCATCCACATCCTTTACTTTGATTTTCACCTGCGCTCTTGGAAAAAAAGAACCCTTAACATTCGAACCACCAGACTCAGAAAAAACATCATTGATCTCATCAAGCTTCTCTGCACAATCGCGAAAAACCGCCTCATCATCAAAACAGACCTTCTCACCCAAAAGATTCTTCCACTCAGCATCCCCTATCCTTTTGGAAATATCACTGATATGCACCGCACCCAGCTTATGCAATCTGGCAGAGACACATTTCTTATACTCAAGAGGCGCTATAACCTTGACTTTCTTCATTCTGACAGGCTTAAGCATCTCTTCCACCGCAGACTTCATCCAATATATGCTCTACCGCTTTCTCCTTTTTAGATGCGCACAACTTCTTCATCTTCGAAATATCCTTCTTGCACTCATCAAGTTTTTCAGCCCGCTCATCAAGCGCCGCCTTTTTAGCATGTTCAACAACTTTCGAAGCCCTCTTTTTAGCCCACTCCGTCTCAGTCTCAACCCGTCCCATGCACGACTTTTCAGCACACTCTAACTTCTTGGCACACTGCTTCTCACACTCATCAAGCGTCTTCTGCGCCTTAATTTCTGCATGCCTTATCCTCTGGATAGCCTTGGCTTCAATCATAGAAAAACTATAGGTTTCCTTGAATTTAAAGATTTAGAAAAAGAAGTAAAAATCAGGAAATAAAACGCGCAATCCACTCAGGTCTCATCGGGCCAGGCTCACCATTCAGCATCTCTCTCCATTTCTCATCAGTCAACCTGTCATCCATAGGGTGCGCAAATTCATAATAACTAAACATAGGCCCAACAGCAAGCCCTACTCTTCCGTCTTTTGATGCATGCGCAACAATAACCCAGTCAATCTTCCCGGTCCCTACTTCCAGGACTTTCTTGGTATTTGTCTCAGTATGGACATCCGCAATAATAGTCGTCTTGAACGCATCATCCTCTCCCTCAAGATTCCTGTGTGTCTCAACACCAGGCCCAATCGGCTTCTTGTTAGTATCAACAGTCAGTGCAGATGCAAGATCTTCAATAATCCTGTTGAACACAGAATCAATATTCTCGATATAATTATAGTCCTCCTCACTTAATGCCTGCCCTTCAAGCTCTTTTTCAGAAATATCCTGTAACCTTGCCATCATATCGCGGCTCTGCTCCAATGATCCTTTAACCTCCTCAGTCAATACATCCTGCTCATCCAGCCCTTTTATCAAAAATTCAGTAATGAACTTCGCCCTTGCATATAACTCCGGGTTCGGCTCAACATACCCATAGTATTTAGAATCCATCGGTGCTGCATTTCCAGCCATCATAACCGCCCTAGTATAACTCTGCTTAACATACAAAATCGTATCATGCCGCAATTGCGCCCAACTGGACAGCGCAGTTATCAACTCCTTATCCCTCCAGACATCAGACCTCATCCAGTTAGGATAACCCTGCGGTTTCTCATCCAAAACCGGCTGGATCATCCAAAGCCACGTATTATAGAGATTCTCAGTCCACTTCTTCTCATTATAGCCCTCAACAGCCTCTTTCATTTCCAGATTCTTGGCATCATAATCACAATATGTCGAAACCTTCATCTCTTTCAGTATCTCATCAGCTCTTGTGGATCCCAGAACAGACATAACATCCAGCCCTGTTGGCATAAACCTGCAGACGCCATATAGCTGCTCTTCATCCAGCCCCCCACACATACCATAATAATACATCTCCATTGCTTTTGAACATACCTCATTCCAGTACTTTACCTTATCCTCATCCATATTGCTGCACGAATAATAAAATTCATCTGGCTTGCTCAGTTTCTGATAAGTTTCCCTGCATTCTATCAATCTTTCATAATCTTCAGATTCTGGATTGACTCCAACATTATTATAGACCATCTCAGACAGAACATGAGAATCAAGAGCATACCTTTGCCCTATTAGCCTTAAGCCCTGCGTAGTCTCTTTCAGGTTGCCGGCAACATCAAACTCAAACCCGCCAAGAATTTTTGGTCCCCTCTGCTTTCGTATCTCTGAGCGCATTTTTTCAGTTATCTGCTGCTTTAATTCCTTGTTTTCATCAAATTCATAATCAAAAAGATTAAAAACAGCATTATCATATTCATAGAATGTCAGGTCATCTGATGCGCCTGCAAAAAACCCGGTAACAGTATATATCCGGTTCCACAAACCAATAGCCTCAGCAGATTTCACAGCATCAGTCAGAAGAACTGCCTGCTTAGTCCATCCCTCGCCATTCGCTTTAAACGTAATTCTTCCAAGCCACATCATTGCCTTGAAATGCTGCTTAAGCTCATCGCTTGAAGTATAATGCCCTCTGGGAACATACTGGGAATAATCCTCGCAATAGCATCTTTTAGAGCAGACCTGGATATACAGATCCTGAAATTCCCAGACCTTTCCTTCATAAGTTACCTTTCCTTTAACTTCCTGATTGCATTTATAATCCATTGATGCGGGATATAATATGTCACTGCAAACATCAGGACAGTCTTTGCTGAATAATTCATTTTTGTAAAACCCGATATGTTCCTAAATTCTTTTTATCTCCTGCTCAACTTCATTCCTAACCATTCCCGGAACCTTAAAATCAGGGTCCAGAAGTTTTTTCGCAACACAAAGATACGCCACATTCCTTCTGGATAACTCCTTTAACTCCTCATCATCCAGGCCATTATGCTGTGCCACCGACTCTATTATGACTTTGTCCAAAAACTCATTTAACATTGGAGAAAGCCTTTGAATCTCTATATTCTTCAAAAGTTCATTAAACTCAATATGAAACAGATGCATAACAGAATCAGTTGTAATTATGATCGGCACTCCGCTTTGGCCATATTCTCTTTTACCATCAACATCATAACTCCTCGACATACTAAGTAGATTATATGCATTCTCAAAACGATCATCATTTCCCGGAACAATAACCACTCCGTTATTCAATAATACTCTTTCTTGTTCCCCTGTCAGATCCATACTAAATTTTCCCAAAATATCTCTTCTGTAATTTTCAGGAAGTTCGCTAAGTGGCAGCGCATATTCCTCATTATCATACTGCT
>JAFCBW010000198.1 GCA_017610525.1 Candidatus Nanohalarchaeota archaeon
CACTTTTTCTTTTGAAATGTATGTATTGATTGCCTGGGATGCTATGATGGCAATTATCAGGATTGGCAGAATCTTCAAAAAGTTTATTGTTGTTAGGTAAAATATTTCGCTTATCATAGTATGGCCTCGATCAGGAATCATGAAAATTTGGGCGCAGTTGAGGTATTTTCAAGCTTCTTTCTCACGAATAACACAGGGAAAGTTAGGTAATACTCTCCTTGCACTGAATTTCCGCAGATCTTATTGGTTGGTTAGAGCAGATATTCAATAAAAAATCCTCCTGCGATTATGAATGGTATGCTTAATATGAGCCTTGCTGCAAAAAAGTTTTTCCCGAAGTATCTTATTTCTACAATGTCTCTTACAATAGATTCGCAAATGACTTCCCCAGATATTAATGCAAAGACTACGCCGTATCCTGCGCCTTTTGTGAATAGTACGAATGCAATAGGATATGTTGCATATCTTGGTATCGGTAAAATGACACCAATGATTGCAGCTAGTGGGATTGCCAGAAATATGTTTTTTCCAAGCAATGAGGTTATGAGATGGTCCGGGATGTAAAGTTCTATCATGGTGCTTATCAATACTGCAATGAAGAATACAGGCAGGATGAATTTCATTTCTTTTAGTGAGTTTTTGAAGATTTCATTTGTCCTGTTCATATGAATATTATTTTAGTGGCAGTATAAATAGGTTTTTTAGACAATTACTTTTTTGTCAGGCGTTTACGGATTTGCCGCGGTCTATTACTGTTTCTGCAACACTTCGCATCAAGCTGTTTATTCTTGCAAGGTTTTCCAGTACTATTGCGAATGAGCCTACTATCAGTGAGTCGTGGGTGATTCTTTTGTCGGTTATGAAGAGGCTTTTGCCGGATGCGGAGAGGTCGTATTTTGACAATCGCAGGCATTCTTCAATTACTTCGTTTGCCATATCGATGTTTTCGTATGTGAATGAGCTGATTACGCGTTCCATATTTTGTGTCAGTTCGCAAAACAGTTCTTTCAGGCAATTTATCAGGTCTTTTGGAATATTTAAGTCTACAAGCTTAAGGTATGCCTCTGAGATGCCAACAGAGCAGTCGCCGGCTGATTCAAGGTCACTTATGAGCCTGTTGTAGTGCAGGGCATCGTATGCAAAAATACCTGTTTTTTTTGCAAATTCAGGGTTTTTTGATGCAAGATGCAAGTGGCGGGATGCAAGGAGTGTGAGACGGTCTACTTCTATGTCGCGCCCGATAATGTCGATGAATAGGTCTGCGTCTTTGTTTTCTATTGCTGTGAATGAATTTTTGAACATCCAGCAGACCAAATCATATATGCGCAGTACAATCTCTTCAATATCGAGACCGTAGATGTCTATTATCGAATGTATTTCGAACCTGTCGCTGTGCTCGTTCAGGTCAAGACCAATCATGGCGTTCTGGACAAACTGGCGGATATCTTTTTTGTCTTTCCACGAAAATGAGGCGCGAGCGAATCTGATGATATCTGCACCGCGGATGTATTCTGAGATTATCATGCGCAAAAGGAAGTTCATGTCTTTTGCTGATGCATCAATTGAAGCTATGTTTTTCTTTTTTTTGTGGGGGTTTGGAAGAAGGAATAATATGTTGTCTGTGCGCTCGATGATGCCGATTTTGTCGCCGGGGGCAATATTGTTTCTCTTTATCCATGAGCGCGGCAGTGAGACAATGTATGTAGCACCGGCAGCTGTTGACTGAATTTTTCGCAATTCCACGATAACACTTTTTCGATAGCATTAGTTTGAATCTATATAGATATATATAAATTATATAGTGAACATTTATATTATTAACGGCGCCACTATTAAGTCAGTGTGAGTGTTCTTTCTTATGGTTGAGCGCAGAGTAAGTCACAGGATTTATGAAATTGATGGTTCGGTGGTATTTATGGATGATGACAGGATTTTAATTGAAATCAAGAAAGCTGAAAAAAAGGCATGCGAAATAAGAGAAAAGGCAGCAGAGGATAAAGATGAACTGATCAGCGAAGCAAACGTCAATATCATCGATTCACTGCTGTCCGAGGAAGCAGTTACCGGCTTTGAATATGGTTACGCT
>JAFCBW010000005.1 GCA_017610525.1 Candidatus Nanohalarchaeota archaeon
ACTAAAAGCCAACATAGGCACCGAAACTTACAAAAAATACAGCCCTCTAATCATCAGCCCATTCCCAAGCACATACATAAGCAACATTGAAATGCCACACTTCAGAGTATTTGAAAAAAGTTCGTTCAAACACGAAAACAGCCCAAACATCATTTATTCAAAAGCACTGGAAAAAACAGCAGACTTTCTCGCCTCTCAAAACTAGACATTCACACACCCGATAATCAACCACACCAATCAAGAGACTCCACAGCCAAACAAACAATCAACAAAAAAACAAATATATAAACCACCACCACCAAATATTTACTAAACACAAACCGGTGACAAACACAATGAAAAAGGACGAAAAGCCCATATTCGAAACCCTAAACGAGATACTCACCCAAACCACAAGAATGGACAAAGCCCTCGACCGCCTCGAAAGAAAAATAGACAAACTCCCAAAAAAAAGAAAATACAAAAAAATAATCAATAGATGCTCCCCATGCTAAACCTAAAACAAACCGGACTGGACATAACATACGACCCGAAAACCAAAACCATGCTGCTGGAAGGAACAAAAATAACCCCCTCAATCCGGAAACTCAAAGACATGACCGACGTCATATACGACAAAAGATGGCTAGGCAACACCAACCAGGAAAAAGAGCTATACTACATGTTCCGCGACATAGCAAAAAAAGAACACAAAGAAACAATAGAAAAAAACAACCTGAGATACGACATAACAGTCATCCCACCAGGCACCATAGGCCAGGAATACGCAAAAACCGCAGGCCACAACCACCCCATAGTCCCGGACACAAACATAACCTACACAGAAATATACGAAGTAATAGAAGGCGAAGGCCTCTACCTGCTCCAGAAAACAAAAAAGAACAAACTGATCGACGCATACTTCATAAAAACAAAAGCAGGCGACAAAATAATAATCCCGCCAGGCTACGCCCACATCACAATCAACCCAGGCGAAGAAACACTGATAATGGCAAACTGGGTAGCAAGAGACTTCACATCAGAATACGAAAATCTAAAAACCCTAAACGGCGCAGCCTATTACGTAACAACAGAAAAGACAATCAAAAACGAAAACTACAACAACAAATCAAACATAATAAAATTCAAAAAACCAGACAAGCGCGAACTACTGCGCCTCGGGAAAAAAGAGCCAATATACAACATGATAAAAAACCCATTCACCCTCAAATTCCTGACAGAACCCCAGAACCACCACAGGCTATTCGACTACGTTCAGAAAAGGCCATCAACAAAAACACAGAGACCTAATAATTCTCAAGATCAGAAATCAGTCCCGTCCTCTTCTTCCCCGAAGAAACAAACAGCCTGCCCTCAAGATCATCAAGCCTCTTCGCAATAGCCTCCTGCTTCTTATAAATCTCAAGCATCCCAAGCCACAACTGGATCATCTGCGGGTCATCAGTCCCCTTGTAGACATGCTCATACTTCGAGACCTGCGAAAGCAGCGCATTAAACTTAAGAGAATTATCAACATCAAGCTTAGCTCTCCAGTCAAACTTTGCGCGTACCATTACCCAAACTTAAACACAAAACTATAAAAAACTTAAGTGCAACTCAGAAAACAACAAAAACTGTCACCACCCAAAACCAGTCCCACAATATAAATAAACATATAAAATTTCCAAAAAAATAAGACACCATGGAAAACAAAACATTCATCGAAATAGAATACTTGGGAAAAATAGCTGAAACAGGAGAAATCTTCGACCTCACAGACGAAAAAACCGCAAAAGAAAACAACATCTACAACCCAAACACAAAATACGGCCCAATGACAATCATCATCGGCGAAAACATGATACTCAAAAGCCTCGAGGACCGGCTCAAAAAAATGAAGCCAAAACAAAAACAAAAAATCACACTAAAACCAGAAGAAGCCTTCGGCAAAAGAGAGCCAAAACTCCTGAAAACCTTCTCACTTGCATTCTTCAGGAAACAAAAAATAACCCCCATCCCGGGCCAGTACATAACACTCAGCGACAACGTACAGGGAAAAGTACTCTCAGTATCCGCAGGCCGCGTAAAAATAGACTTCAACCACCAGCTCTCAGGTAAAACTCTCGAATATGACATAACCCTAAACAAAATAATCACAGGCCAGAAAGAAAAAATAACAAGCCTGCTCGAAAGAACATTAAGACTTGACAAAAAAAACATACAAATCTCATCAACCAAAGAAAAAACAACAATCACACTGCCAACCCCAAAAGAAATCCCGAAAGAAGCCAAATCAAGAATAACAGAAATAATCAAAGAATACATAAAAGACATAAAAGAAATAGAGATATTAAATAAAACCACGGAAGTTGCCAACACAAAAAAGTAACAAAAATGGAAACACTTAAAAAACTATCATCCCACTTTATAATTACCGCAACTATTTCATGGTGGCAAACGCACCAGAACACATCACAAAAAAATGCGAGGGATAATTATGGACAAAATCATAAAAAACGTGCTGGAAGAATCAGGAATAAACGCAGAAACAAAACAGGAACTACCTGAAAAACACCACAAGATAGACGACAACCTTAAAAATATACTCAAAAAGCGAAAAGCTGAAATAGTAGTAGTTGGCTGCGGAGGCGCAGGCAACAACACAATCGCAAGACTCATGCAGGTCGGTATCGAAGGCGCAAAAACAGTCGCCGTAAACACCGACGCACAGGACCTCCTATACACAGACGCAGACGAAAAGATACTCATCGGAAAAGACATCACAGAAGGGCTGGGCTCAGGCGCAAACCCAAAACTGGGTGAGGCAGCAGCAAAAGAATCCAAGGAAACCGTCAAAAAATCACTTGAAGGCGCAGACATGGTCTTCGTAACATGCGGTCTCGGCGGCGGAACCGGAACAGGGTCAGCACCGATAATCTCAGAAATCTCCAAAAAAATAGGCGCACTGACAGTAGCCATCGTAACACTCCCATTCGCAATGGAAGGCAACCACCGTGCAAACAACGCAAAAATCGGACTCGAGAAACTAGAAGAAGTTGTAGACACCCTCATAATCATCCCAAACGACAAGCTAATCGAGATGGTACCTGACGTATCAATCAACACAGCATTCAAAGTAGCAGACGAGATACTCGTAAACGCAGTAAAAGGCATCGCAGAACTCGTAACAAAGCCAGGTCTCATCAACCTTGACTTCGCAGACATTCGCGCAGTCATGGGCGAAGGCGGCATGGCAATGATCGGAATGGGTCAAAGTGACACTGAAAACCGCGCATACGAAGCAGTCCAGAAAGCGCTCACAAACCCGCTGCTCGAAGTAGACATCGACGGTGCAAGTGGCGCACTCATAAACGTATCTGGCGGCGGCGACCTGACCCTGAAAGAAGCCAAAGAAGTCGTAAACGCAGTCACCACAAGACTATCACCAGACGCGAAAATAATCTGGGGTGCAATGATCCAGCGCGAACTAGGCGACTCAATCCGCGTACTTGTAATCGTAACCGGAGTAGAATCCCCGCAGATATACAGCTCAGACCACACATTCAAAACCGAACAGAAAAAAGAGATCGAGCAAAGACTGGGCATCGACTTCATTTAAACTTCAAGACACCCCACCGGTAATTCACTGGTGGAACCTTTTTTTTCTTATCTTTCCCTCCATCGGCATAATATTCGAACCATACATACTACACTTCCTGCTATTCATCCTCTTTCTAAGCTGCCTGAAAATCGATTTTCTGGACATAATAACCCACCTAAAAAAACCCCTCCTCCTCACATACATCACATTCATGCTATTAATCGCCATCCCGACACTCCTCTTCTTCATCACAAAACTAATCAGCCCCGACCTGGCACTACCCGTACTGATACTAGCCGGCATGCCAGCAGGAATGGCAACCGCCACACTGACAGACATCACAAAAGGCAAAGTCTCTTTAGCATTAGTCATCACAACAACAACATCCCTGCTATGCCCTTTCACAATCCCCCTCCTCATGAAATACCTGATTGGAACCAGCCTGACAGTTTCCACATACGAAATGCTCACAATGCTCGCAACAATCATATTCATCCCCTTTGCAGCCGCACTCATTGCAAGAAAAACCGCCAGAAAACTAATCAAAAAAACCAAACAATACTACAGCTCAATCTCAATCCTGTCAATCATGCCCATCATAATGGGTCCGCTCGCAAAACACTCCTCATACTTCCTCAATAATCTTGAAAAAGTATCATACACCATACTATACCTATTCCTCATATCAGCAACACTTCACATCATCGGCTGGACAATGGTATTCTGGCTAAAAAAGAAAGAAAAGACCGCAACATCAATCACAAGCGCATATATGAACAACAGTCTAGCCATGGTTTTTGCCGCAAAGTTCTTCAGCCCGCCAATCATACTGGCAGTCATACTATACGAACTTCCATGGAACACAATGCTAATACCATTCAGGCACATCATCAAAAAGCTAAAATAACCCGAACAAACCTTTATAAAAATAACCCATAATAAATAAAGATACATAACCACAGGAAACTGCCCGCAGACACTACCTTCGGTAGTAGGGGCTGATTCTATAACAAAAACGTAAAAGTTTCAAAAAAAAAGCACACAGTGAAACCAATGAAACTAAACCTGAAAAGCAAGATACAGGAACACATGCGCGTCCTGAAAATCACAAAAAAGCCGGCAAAAAAAGAATACTCAGCAGCAATCAAAATCACCGGGCTCGGCATAATCCTAATCGGAACCATAGGCCTCATAATCTTCATGATAGCCAAAATCACAGGATACATCCCAAGCGCAATATAATTAAAGGTGCATAAAATGCCCATATACACACTAAGAACAACAGTCGGACGCGAGCGAACAGTACTCGACTCACTTGATGCAAAACTAACAAACAACAGCAAAGGCATCAAATCAATGCTAAGCCCGGCAGAACTCAAAGGCTACATCTTCATAGAAGGCTCGGAAGAAGACATCCACAAAGCCACACAAGGCGTCCCGCACATCAAGGGCCTCATAAACAAGCCAATAAAAATCGAAGAACTCGCCAACTTCTTTTCACAGGAAGTAAAAGAAATCACAATCAAGGAAGGCGACATCGTCGAAGTTGTCGGCGGTCCTTTCAAACGGGAAAAAGCAAAGATCGTAAGAATAGACGAAGCAAAAAGAGAAGCCAAGATTGAACTCGTAGAATCCGCAGTACCTATACCAATCACAATCAAACTTGACCTCTTAAAACCCACACGCGAAATCTAAAGGTAATCACAATGGCAAAAACCACAATAGAATCAATAGTTGACGGCGGCAAAGCATCCGCAGGACCACCACTAGGCCCGGCACTCGGACCAATGGGCGTGAACATAAAATTAGTCATAGACACAATCAACGAAAAAACCAAAGACTTCGCAGGCATGAAAGTCCCCACAAAAGTCATAATAGACACAGGCACAAAAGAATTCAAAATTGAAATCGGCAGCCCCGCAGTCTCCCAACTCATAAAAAAAGAAGCAAAACTCGAGAAACTCGCAGGAAAGGCAGGAGAAGAACACGTAGCAGACCTGAAAATAGAGCAGATAATCAAGATCGCAAAGATGAAAGAAGACGCATTACCCGCAAAGACAAGAAAAGAAGCAGTAAAAACCGTAATAGGCACATGCCTATCATGCGGCGTACTGGTCGAAGAAAAAGATCCCCGCGAAGCAATCAAAGAAGTAAACGAAGGCAAATACGACGAAAAAATCAAAAGCGGCAAAACAGAACTGACCGAAGAAGAACTCAAACAACTCGAACAGGAAAAAATCAGGCTAAAACAGGAACTTGAAGATAAAAGACAGGAATTCGAAACCAAAGCCAAACAGATAATCGGCGAAATGAAAGGTAAAGACAGAAAAGACATAGAGACAAAACTAAAAGAAGCAGAAATACCAGCCGAAATAATCAAGACAATACTACCTAAAGAAGAAGAATCAAAAGAAGACAAGAAAGACGAAGGTGCATCCAAGTGAACGACAACGACCTCGAAAAGATAATAAAAGAAGTCAAAGAAAAAGGCAAAAAGAGAAACTTCACACAATCAATAGACTTAGCCATAAACACCAAGCAGATTGACCTGAAGAAACCCGAGAACAAATTCACAGAAGAGATACCACTGCCAAAAGGTCGCGGAAAGGACCTGAAAATCGCAGTAATAGGCGACAGTCTCGTAGTCAAATCAAAAGGAATCGCAGACGGCCTGATAAACGAAAGCACACTGACAAAACTTGAAAAAGACAAAAAAGAACTCAAAAAAGCAATGAACGAATACGATTTTTTCATAGCAGAAGCCCCTTTCATGCTAAGGATAGGTAAAAGCCTGGGCAGATTCATGGCCCCAAGAGGCAAAATGCCAAAACCACTGCCGCCACAGGCTGACCCGGCACCACTCATCGCCCGGCTAAAGAAGACAACAAGAGCAACACTAAAAAGCAACTCAGCAATTCACTGCTCAATCGGCTCAGAAAAAATGAAAGAAGAAGACATCATACTAAACTTCCATACAGTAATGCAGGCAATAGAAAAAAAATTCCCTTCAGGCAAAAACAACATCAAATCATTATACATAAAAACAACAATGGGACCTGCAATAAAAATCAACTACTAGGTGCACCAAATGGTACAGGAATGGAAACTAAAAAAAGTCAAAGAACTCACAGAAGAGATAGAAAAATCCCAGGTAGTCGGCATGCTCGACCTTGACGGCCTTGGCGCAGCACAACTCCAGCAGATGAGAAAAGACACACGAGACAGCGCAAAAATAATAGTAACAAAAAAAACAGTAATCACACGGGCAATTGACAGCTCGAAAAAAGAAAACATAAAAGACCTCAACAACCAAAAATCCCACATACCGGCCCTGATAATCTCAAAAGACAACGCATTCAAGCTCTACAAGCAAATCGAAAACTCAAAATCAGACGCTTATGCAAAAACAGGAAACATAGCCCCAAGAGACATAACAGTCCCCGCAGGCGAAACAAACCTACCGCCAGGTCCCGTAATAAGCGACCTTCAGAAAGCCGGCCTGAAAGCAATGATAAAGGGCGACAAAATAGCAATCAGAGAAGACTCCCTATTAGTAAAAGAAGGAGAAGTCATATCTGAAATAAAAGCAAATGTCATGATGAAACTTGACATAAAGCCAATGGAAGTAGGTATGAACATACTCGCAATCCATGAAGAAAACATGGTACTTGGCAAAGACACACTCGCAATAGACACAGAACAATACATAACAAACCTGCAAACTGCATACACACAGGGCTTCAACCTCGCATACAATGCAGACATATTCATAAAAGAGATCATGCCACAAAAGATACAGGAAGCACAGAGAAACGCAATGAACCTGGCAATCAACTCAGAAATCGCAAACAAAGAGACAATAACCCCCATAATCCAAAAATCAAACTCAGAAATGCAATCACTGGCATCACAACTCCCTGAAAGCGCAAGAGGCAGCGCAACCATAATCCAACAGCAGGCAGCGCCTGCAGAACAACCAAAACAGGAACCGGAAAAGAAAGAAGAAGAAAAACCAAAATCCGACGAAGAAGTAGCATCAGGACTAGGCGCCCTCTTCGGATAGATTAATATTCAAACAAGTGACCTAAAGCAAAGCTTTACGGTCGCTCTAATAGCCAGCCTTTTACAAGGCTGTTGGAGGAGAACAACATGGAATACATATACAGCGCAATGTTGCTAAACGCAGCAGGCCAGAAAATAGACGAAGCTTCCGTAAAAAAAGTAATGACCGCATCAGGCGCAAAAGCTGACGAATCAAGAATCAAAGCACTAGTCGCAGCACTTGACGGCGTAAACATCGAAGAAGCAATCGCAAAAGCAGCAGTAGCACCACAGGCAGCAGCTGCACCGGCAGGTAGCGAAGCAGCAGCACCAAAAGAAGAAAAGAAAGAAAAACCAGAAGAAAAAGAGAAAACAGACGAAGAAGCAGCATCTGGTTTGGGCGCACTATTCGGATAAAGATACTTAAAAGGCATGTGGATAAAGGCAAAAAAGCGCCTTTGTCCCATTTACTTATTTATCCCGTAATTGCCCAAATCAGGCTTTCTGAGTCTTAGTTCTATTTCTATAGATAAAAACACACACCAAAACAAGCACACCATCTAAGTAACCCCTCACAAATAGATACAAACAATTATAAAATTAACCAGATACATATATTTCATGACCATAGAACTACATCCAATAAACATAGAAGAGATACGAGAACCACGATATATCAACGCAATAGAAACATACCTAAAAAACGACCAACACGACAAATATGTAAAGCAACTATTCCAAACTCTCGACAACCACGAAATAAAATATTACATATACGGCGGAGCAATAAGAAACCCCATAACAGAACAAATTCACAATAGGCACATCCCCACAAGCGACATCGACATTCTAATCGACGACTCCGAAAAAGATATCAACATTGAAGAACTACTCAGATATTTAGATGGGAAAATATACACCACAAGCTTAGGCAGCCCCAGATGGAAACCAGAAGACAAACTGCAAATAGACATAGTCAAATTATCCAACGCAACAAAACTAAAACATAACCCAAATCTACCCACTTCCTTGGAAACCACCCTAAAAAGCTGCGACTTCACACCAAGCGCAATAGCCTACGACCCAGAAGAAAAAGCCATATACAGCAATGGAGCAATAGAAGCAATAGAAAAACAGGAATTCGAATTATTATACACAAAAGACCTACAACCAGAAACACTAATGTGCAACTTAATCCTGAAATCAGAAAAAACAGGATTCAATATAGGCCCAAAAGCAAAAACCTTAATCATCGAAGAATACAACCCAGACCTAGACCAGAAAATAAAAGATTACATGACACACAAAGGCACAGAAGACAAAACAGACCACGTCATCGACAGACTACAGATAATTCAGAAACAAGCCACGAACAACAAACACTCTTTCTAAACTTCACAAAACATAAAAAACTGCGCCATCAACTAAAAAAGGCACAAAACACCGCAAAAAAACAAGAAATGGAAGAGGTAATACAATGAATCCACAACAACACATAAACATCCCAAAAATCCTGCAAACCCTAAGAGAGACCCGCCCGATAATCCACCACATAACAAACTACGTAACAGTCAACGACTGCGCAAACGTAACCCTCGCAATCGGCGCAGCCCCCGTAATGGCGCACGCAAAAGAAGAAGTATCCGAAATGACCTCAATATCAAGCGCCTTAGTCCTAAACATAGGCACCCTCGACCCTGCACAAATTGAATCAATGCTGATAGCAGGAAAAACAGCAAACGAAAAAAACATCCCGATAATCCTGGACCCATGCGGCGCAGGCGCAACCACATTCAGAACCGAAACCGCAAAAAAACTAATAGAACAACTAAACATCACAATCATCAGAGGCAACGCAGGCGAAATCGCAACACTCGCAGAACTAGAGGCAGAAGTACACGGCGTAGAAACAGGCAAAATCCAAAACACACCAGAACAGATCGCACAAACCCTGGCAGAAAAAACAGGCTCAACAATAATCATAACAGGCAAAGAAGACATAATCGCAGACAAAACCACAACATACAAACTCAGAAACGGCAGCCCCATGACAGGAAAAATAACCGGCGGCGGCTGCATGACAGCATCAATAACAGCATCATTCGCATCAATCGAAAAAGACCCGGTAATTGCAGGCATAGCCGCACTAACATGCTTCGGCATAGCCCAGCAACTCGCAGAAAAAATATCCCGCGGCCCCATGGAATATCACATAAACCTATTCGACGAACTATACAACCTGACCCCTGAAAAAATAAAAGACCACCAAAACTACGAAAAAATCCGATAAACACAGGCACAGCCACCCACATAAACAGCACAAGCAACAGCAGACGAAAACTATAAATTAACTAACATACAACTTAATTTAGGAATCTCACAATACCATCACAAAAGGTGACAAAAATGCAGACACAAACAGAAAAACAAGACACAATGAAATGGTTCACCAAAACAGACTTCAGCAAATATGGTCATGGCAACTATGTAGCTATAGTTGGAAAAAAAGTAGTCTGTTCCGGCACAGACCCGGAAATAGTGTTTACTAAAGCAAAAAAACAATGCCCGGATAAGGAAATAATCCTATGGAAAATTCCAAAAAAAGACATGATGGTCTTAAGGTGATTACCACGGAAAAAATAGAATTTAGCCATAGAGAAGAATATTCAAAGCCAATCGGCACAATATTAAGACCTGTTGCAAAAGTGAGCTTACAGCGCAGTAACCATGAATGGACATCAGAGTTCATGTACGTAGATTCCAGCGCTGATTTTACACTAATCCCCTACAAACTTGGAAAGTTCCTGGGATTAAGACACGAAAGCGAAGAAGTCTATGAAATACAGGGAATAAACGGCGTTGTTTCAGTAATATTCAAGACCCTGAACATCAAAATCGGCGAATCAGAAGAATTTCAGGCAAAGGTAGCATGGTCACAAATAGAAGACGTGCCTCTACTACTTGGAAGATTAGACATTTTTGACAGATTCAACATCAACTTCAGACAAAATGAACACAAAGTCATTTTCGACAGAGATGATTAAATTCCAAGACGAGAACATTCTTAGCTCTTCCAGCATACACACATCACTTCTTTACATAAGCACACAATACATCAAACTTACAGAACATAAAAACAGCACCATCAACAAAAAAACAAGGTGACACAATATACAACCATTCAAAATCCCGAAACTATACCTGATAACAGACAGCGCCCTAACAAGACAGGACACAGAAAAAGACACAGAACAAGCCTTGGAAGCAGGCATAAAAATAATCCAATACCGCGAAAAAAAACTACTCCCCGAACACGAAATCCTGAAAACCGCAAAAAAACTAAAAACCCTCACAAAAAAACACAATGCCCTTCTAATAATCAACGACCACCCAACAATCGCACAAAAAATCCACGCAGACGGCATCCACCTGGGCCAGACCGACACAAACATCAAAGAAGCAAAAAAAATATTCTCTGGAAAAATTATAGGCATCAGCGCAAAAACAATCAACGAAGCAAAACAAGCAGAAGCAGACGGCGCAACATACTTAGGCATCGGCCCAATATTCAACACCCCCACAAAAAAAGACGCAGGAAAAGGCATCGGACTGGAAACCCTAAAACAAATAAAACAGAACACAACCATCCCCATAGTAGCAATCGGCGGCATAACCAAAACAAACGCAAGAATGGTCCTAAACGCCGGCGCAAACTCAATAGCAGTCATCTCTGCAATAATCGGCAAAGACATAAAAAAAGAAACACAAAAACTACAAGCAGTGATACAATGACCTTACTAAAAAAAGCAAAAGACAACATAATAACAAAAGAGATGAAACACGTCGCAAAAACCGAAAACCATGACCCAGAACACATAAGAAAATGCATCGCAACAGGCACAATAATCATCCCGAAAAATAAAAAAAGAAACACAACCCCGACAGGAATAGGTCAGGGCCTAACAACAAAAATCAACTCAAACATAGGCACCTCCCAGGACTGCGAAAACTACGACGAAGAACTAAAAAAAATGCAGATCTCAATAAAATACGGCGCAGACGCCATAATGGACCTAAGCACAGGAAACGACACAGACAAACTAAGACGCCTGATAATCCAAAAATCACAGATCCCTTTAGGAACAGTCCCCATATACTCATCAGCAGTACAATCAAAAGACATCACAAACATGACAAAAGACAACCTCTTCGACGCAATAAAAACACACGCAAAAGACGGCACAGACTTCGTAACAGTCCACTGCGGCGTAACCCGAAAAGTCCTTGAGACCCTCAAAAATCACCCCCGCACAACAGGCATAGTAAGCCGCGGAGGCTCAATGCTTGCAAAATGGATGACCCATCACAAAAAAGAAAACCCCCTTTACGAATACTACGACGAACTACTCGAACTTGCCCGCAAACACGACATCACATTAAGCTTAGGCGATGGTCTGAGACCTGGCTCAATAGCCGACTCAACAGACAAAAGCCAGATACAGGAACTGATAACTTTAGCCGACCTCGCAAAAAAAGCATACGACAATGACGTACAGGTAATGATCGAAGGCCCCGGCCACATCCCCCTCCACCAGGTAGAGACCAACATAAAACTCCAGAAAGCACTATGCCAAAACGCCCCATTCTACGTACTGGGACCGATAGTAACAGACATAGCACCCGGCTACGACCACATAACATCAGCAATAGGCGGCGCAATAGCCGCCGCATCTGGCGCAGACTTCCTCTGCTACGTAACCCCCTCAGAACACCTCGCACTCCCATCAGCAGAAGACGTAAAACAGGGAGTGATAGCCGCAAAAATCGCAGCCCACGCAGGCGACATAGCAAAAGGCATAAAAGGCGCAACTGAGCGCGACAACGCCATGTCACAGGCAAGAAAAGACCTCGACTGGAAAAAACAGCAATCCTTAGCCCTCGACCCGACCGCCTTCAAAAAATACAGAATCGACACAGGCCACGAAACATGCACCATGTGCGGTAAATACTGCGCAATCAAGAAATAACAAACCACACATGAAGAGTCCAGTGACCTAAAGCGAAACGCAGACAACGAATCCACATGATTGAACGAAACAACCTGTGACCTAAACCAAAAGTCAGACAACACATGTGTGCGCTTGAGCTAAACGACATACAACCTAACCGGAGCCACTCAAACAAATAAGTCTGTGCCCCGAACAAAGCGCCAGTGACCCAAAGCGAAGCTTTGTGGTCGCTCTGATCGCCAGCCTTTCTGAAGGCTGTCTGACAAACAACCGTAACAACACATATAAATACACAACATAAATTAAAAGACCATGATAGAAACAGACCCGATGAAAAGAATAATGCACCACATAGAACTAATCCAGGAACATACAAAAGACATGGAAAACCACAACCTGAAAACAGAACCAAAACACATAAGCCGCATAACCCCAGCCAAAAAAGAACTGCAAGGACTAACAAAAACCGAAACTAGAGAAAACACAACAAAATTAAATCCGCAATTCAACATATCAGACAACCCCATCAAGCTAAATGCACTTGCAATAACAGACCACATGAAAGAAACAATCGAAATGCACCACAAACTGCACAACGAAATCAAACTCATCAAAAAACAAACCAGAATATAAAGATGAAAAAAGACATACAACACATGACAAAAATATCCCAAATCGGTGGCGAGCAGGCACTCATAAGACACATCAACAAAAAGATAAAAACAAACCCTGATGAAGTCATTCTCGGCATCGGCGACGATGCAGCCATAACAAGGCCACCCAAACAAGGCAAAAACCTCGTCCTGACAACCGACATGCTAGTCGAAAACAGCCACTTCTCAAAATCCACCTACACCCCATTCCAGATTGGCAGAAAATCATCAGTATCAAACATCTCAGACATAGCAGCCATGGGCGCAACCCCAAAACACATGCTGATCTCACTCGCCATCCCAAAAGACATTACAGTAGAATACATAGACTCCCTATACGACGGCATAACAGAAGAAACAGACAAACACAACATAAACATAATAGGCGGCAACATCACAGGCTCGCCATCAGGCGCACTCATAATAAACATCACAATCATAGGCGAGACAGGCAAAGAGATCCGCCGCTCAGGCGCAAAACCAGGCGACTGCCTAATAGTCACAGGCGACTTGGGCAAATCCTCAGCAGGCCTCCACATTCTTCAGCACAACCCAAAAATCAGCAAAAAAACCAAAGACACCCTTAAAAAAAACCACCTTGAACCACAACACCGCCTAAAAGAATCACAGATACTAAAAAAACTAAACTGCATCACCTCAATGAACGACATCAGCGACGGCCTTGCAACAGAAACAAAAGAGATATGCGAAGCAAGCAACACAGGCGCAATCATCTACAAACAAAAAATCCCGACGTCCATTGCAACAGACGAACTCCTAAAAGCAATCAAAAAAGACACAAAAGAAACCGCACTCTACGGCGGCGAAGACTTCGAACTCCTCTTCACAGCAAAAAAACAAGACACAAAAAAAATAATAGACACCCTGGAAAAACAGACAGGCACAACAGCCACAATCATAGGAAAAATAACAAAAGAAAGTGGAATCTACCTGATCGACAAAAACAAAAAAACCGAACTAAAAAAAACCGGCTACGACCACTTCAAAGAAAACACATTCGATTACAGGAAATAACTACTCAACCAACTCTTCACTCTCATTACCCGCCATATCAACAGACTCATTAACATCCTCACTCTCATCAACTTCATCAACAGGATCACTCATACGCGTAGAATTATAATTCATCACAGCAGCTATCGCACCCCTCTCAATACATACAGGATGCCTCACAACAACCTCACATATCTTATCCTCAACCTCATCAACAGTATCCACATCAACAACATCCTGATAATTACCAACATTAATACTCATATCCCCCTCACTCTGAAGCAAAACAAGATACACAAAAGTGCCGTACTGACCATTATACTTAGAAACCAACCCTTCAAGCTGGCCTCGCACCAAAGAACACTCAAGCCCACACAAAGGACTCGACTCAAAAACAACCACATTTCCACCAGTATTATAAAAGAAAGCCCTCTGCTCACCTGTCAAATCCTCACTTAGCACAAACTGCTCCGGAAGATCCACAGCACCCTGCCCGCTACCAGAAGAATCAAGCGCAACACCAGCCATAGAACCCAAAAACAACAGCCCCATAAGAATAACTCCCCACTTCTTATAGATATCAGACCTTTTCGACATTTAAATCACAACATACATATTAAACCGATGAATTTATTAATCTTTCAATAAAACTCCTAACCCTGCGCACCTTCAACTCATCAAACCCCAGTTTCCTAAGCAGCACCGCATCAGCATCCAAAAAGTCAAGAACATTATAAATACCGCTCCCGACAAGCTTCTCCCTCTCAGCACGCGAAAGACCTGCCATAGTCAAAGGATAAGCGCGATGCTTCTCAATCATCTCATTCAAACCCCCTTCGCGCGGACAATTCCACCCGATCAGCTTCACAGCCCTGCATCTGGAATACCTGCGCGCATGCAGAGAATACTTTGTATTCGTAACAACCCACGCACAAGTCGCATTGATCGAATTTTTGCGCTTCCCCCGGTATCCTGCCACAATATCATCAAGCCTCGCCCACTGCCTCATCGGCACATCAAGACCCGTAAACGTATGATCCCTATAATGATGCTTGCACTCAACAATCGCAACCTCCGCACCGCGCGTAGCAACCACATCAATCTCATGCTCAATACAATGCCCCTCAACCATTGGCTCAGGACTGCGCTGTGTCTTATACCCTTCGCACTTCAAAAGGCGCGCAATAAAAAACTCAAACTCATGAAACTCAGGATCCAGCTTGGAAATCGCCTCCTTCAGCCCATACCTCACAGCCGAACTCTTATCCGCCCCCTTCAGCATCGAACGAATAAAATTTAGAATCTCCCGCGTATGCATCCCAGTATAAAGCTTCTTCTCCAAAGAATCAACAATCTGCACACATAATTCAGGAGACGCCCCTGCACGCTCGCAACTCCTAATAGCCTTCTCCCTGCTAAAATCATCAGTCTCCCCATTCATCTTAACAATCTTAACCATACCTATTAATACACCGAAAAGATTATTAAAACTGTGGGTTCACCAAATATACACAACATAACATCATAGCCCCCTAGTGTAGCGGTAATCATGTAGGGCCCTGGACCCTGCGACTGCGGTTCGAATCCGCAGGGGGCTACCACCCAATCCAAAAACATATAAAACATACACAAAACATATAACATGGTAAAAAAAAAAAAAAAAAACAGAAAAAGACAGGCTCAGAAAAAAAAGCAAACAGCAGTCATACAAAAACCAGACCACCCCAAAAAATACATAACCCAAAAAAACAAAAAAAACGAAACCCAACCCACTGAAAACAAAAGCAGCATAACACAAATCCTCGTCGGTCACCCAAAAATCAACAAAAAAGACATAATAGAAATAAGCATAATGATTATACTCATAGCATTTCTCATATTCATGGACCTGAAAATAAAAGAGATCATATAACCCTAATTGGCCTTTGCCTCTATCTACCCAATACCCATATTTTCACTGCAGGAACAAAAGACACCCTCAAACCACTTCAGATTGCCTTCAACCGGACATATATATTTACAGCAACACACAACCACGACATCATAAAAAGACACAGAAGAGCAAGTGAAAATAGGGAGTTATTTCGACATATCAATATGTCAATAACTCGAAAAAACTCATTGTTTTATATACTACATCATCCAAAAAATTACCAACGGTGAAACAAATGATAATTGGAATAAACCTTGACAACATAACAGCAAAAAAACACGATATACCAAAAGGGAACATCAGGATAGACAACAAAACAAAACTAACAGGAATCGAAGAAATCACTATCCCCATGTCCAAAGATAAAGCAACAAAAATAAACTTCACATTCGAGACAACCTACAAAACAGACAAAAAAACAATAGGTGAGATACAGATAGGTGGAAACATCATATTCCGCGGCCAAAGAGAAAAAATACAGGAAATGTGGACAAAAGAAAAAAAACTACCCGAAGACATAGCACTCCACGTAATGAACAACATCCTGCGAAAATCAATAACCCGCGTAATCGACCTCTCAGAACAGCTAATGCTTCCGCCCCCCATCAACCTGCCGCTCATACGCCCGAAAAAAGAAAAAAAAGAGCAAAACATAGAATATATAGGGTAAAAAACATACAGTACAAAATATAGTAAACTATATAAACATCAAAATATAAATATAAAATCATCAGCCAGATATAAAAAGCAAAACAATCATTAATAAAACAGTGAGATATTATGAACAGCCGCAAAAAATCAGTATTAGACGAAATATTCCTTCATGAAAAGCCCGTGAAGATACTCATTGGTCTCAAAGCAGACAACAACAAAAGCTATGCATCCACCCTGGCAAAAACCGCAGACTGCACATACTCACACACCGTAAAAATCCTTGAATACTTCAAAAAAATAGGTCTTGTAGTATTCGAAAAAAAAGGACGTGTAAAGTACATAAAACTGACAAAAATGGGAGAAGACATCGCAGGAGACCTCGAAAACGTCTGCAGGAAATTCTCAAAAATAGACATCTCAGACATCAAAAACAAAAAATAAAAACCCTCAGACCATATTCTCTTCATCTTTCTTAAGCGCATACTGCTCTTTCTTCGCCATAAAAGCATGAACTGAACCCACAATAGCAGAAAAGAACTTCTCACACCGGTTAGACAGCTTATAATAATCCCTCTCAACAACCTCAATAAGCCCCACACCAAGCAGCTTATTAATCATCGTATAATAAGTTGTCCTCGTAATATTATGCTCATCGCAATATTTTGACCAACAAGACCTGTCAAAACGCCCCTGAGACCCCAAAGCACGCAACTCCTTCAAAAAAGTCAGCGCATGCTCCGGAAGATCCAGATTCTTAGGCCCATGATACAAAAGCTGCAGCAATGACTCAAAATCACATGCATCCAACGGCTTAACTAGAATAGTTGTCTGATACCGCGAAGATGCTTTCCTTCCCATAAGCTAAATTAACACACCAAAATATAAATAAATGTGTGTCAACAAAAAAATCAATAGCAGAAAAAGTATTTCTACAGCACAGGACTGCCCGAAACACCACAAGACACAAGAAAAACACATAATAACAATCAAAAACAAAAATAAAGACAAAAAATACAAAAAAAACAGGAAACAAAGCAAAAATAGACCGTTTTATAACAAACAAAGCCCATTCAGGTCAGAATCACAACAGCAAAAAATAAAGAGATTAAATCAACATATTGATTAAATAAATGGGTAATTCATACCACTAAAACAAAAGAATTCGCAAAAATAAATAATCC
>JAFCBW010000199.1 GCA_017610525.1 Candidatus Nanohalarchaeota archaeon
AGCGATACTTCCATATCCATCATCGTGATTTGGATTTTAGCAATTGCAAGATTCTCAAATGGGCGGTCCGGTCTATCTTTAACTCTATATTCTAGTACCTGCCCAATAGAAACACTATTCGCTTTATTTTTTGGGGTTCTGATTTTGGGTATTCTTTTTGCAATTCTATCAAATTCTCCTCCCATACGGTCGGGAATAGCAATAACATTTTCGCGCAAGATGTGATATTTCTTCAAACGTTTATCTTTCCGTCCGCAAACCGCAGCACCAATTTGTCCGGCCACGATGGGTAGAAATTTTCCGTCGGTAGTTCCAAAATCTACAATTTTATAAGTTCGTCTTGAACCATCTAAAAAATATTTAAAAAGTGAAGGCACTGAGTTGTTGATACTGAGCTTGATATTTTTGCCGTGTTTGTTATTAGTCTCAAATATTTTCTTTTTGCTGAAAACTTCACCTGTATCTTGATATTCCGGCAAGACGAAATGGTCTAAAGTGAATCTTTCAGTTTGATAACATGTGCCGCCACTGAGATCTTCGATAACCTGTAAAATTTCGCCCATCTGTTTTTCTCGCTATCTGGTTTGAAACTGACCTATATTACCAAAATCCAATGATTGTCTGGTATCCGTCAAACGGATCTGTGGCCGTGTTTTAAGCACCCAGCCTAAAGCACACCAGCCTTGACCCTGATGGGTGACTGGTGCAGAACAGGAAGCAAAAACAAGGCTGTGCTGATGCAAAAGTGAGAGGACAAGCACAAAAAAATGTATTTTTTTGGAGGGAGAGGTGTTCTTTCTCTTGACAGGCCCTTTAATGGGTGACCCCCGCTGTTTTACCAACCTGTTGTTCTGCATCTGGATTAGTTAATAGAGTTGTTGCTCAATAAGATTTTTATATAATATATTGTGGTTTTTGATTGAACTTAACACTATATATTGTGTTTATTGCTTATTGGGCAACAACTCTAATGTTGAGCAATAAAAGAACGTAGAACCTTATTGACTGATTCTGAATTAGTGAAATGAACCTTAACATCAGGATCAAGCATAACAGAGCCATCTTCTTGGGTAAAATATTGCACAGATGTTGAACCATTATCTTTATTGATATAGATGGCATGTCCTTTCCTGTAAGCTTTATAATGCTTTCCCCTTACACCGCCAGAGAAATCATACTCATTTCTCATATCGGTGTTGTTAGAATTGCGCATATTTTTTTTCATATGTTTTCCTTTCAGATCTTGTCGCTTTTCGACATCCAATTATGCGTATATTTTCGCTTCGTTCAGTGTACCAAACGATTAAAGCTATACCTTTCGAGGAAAATCCAATATCAATATAACGGTATTCATCATCTGAATGATCAGGGTCGTCGATTGTAATTGCAAATGGATCGTTGAAAACGGTTTTGGCTTCCTCGAACGTAATGCCATGCTTTTTTTCATTTTTCTCAGATTTATTTTGATCCCATTCAAATATAAGTGACATTAATCAAATCCATATTCTTTGGATATTTTAACAAAATTTTATCATTTTCAAAACATTAATTGTTGAGATGCAGAACGTCACGCATGACCGGCCGGGAAAGCCAAACGGACAAAGGCAAAAGAGAGTTTTATGAAAAACTATGCAAAATCTAAAAACGGCTTGGCTTTCCCGGTCGGAGTCAATGCGCTGGTTCTGCATAGCTCATAACTTCGTTACTGTTGAGCAACTAATATTGTAACTATGTAACATGCTGTGACAACTACATAATCCGCGATTGCTATTTGAAAAAGTTGTTTGAGGCTCAAAACAGTGTTGCATTGCTTCACTACTCTTATTCGTCAGGCGCCAGTAACAAGCAACTGCTCAGATTCCACACAGTCAGGGATTAACCCGTAACAAGCAACTGCTCAGATCCCACAACTTTTTTTGATCTATGCCTGACTATCTTGTGCATATCAAAACGTAAAAAGTCATGACCTCCGGTAAAACCGGAGGCTTGAAAAGCTGTTAGCCGCTCAAAGCGGCGAAAAACGGTGAGCCGCTGAAGCGGCAAGCTTCTTGTCCAGGTCATCTTGACCAGT
>JAFCBW010000006.1 GCA_017610525.1 Candidatus Nanohalarchaeota archaeon
CCTACCTTATTTAGAAAATCGAGAATCCATAAAAAAGTTCGCAGCTAAGATGAAATAAAACAAAAAATTCTGGCGTCTCATCTACCCCAATCACAGTAAACTGCGGGATATTAAACTCAAAAAGGAATAAAAATGTTTATGATTTATGAAAAAAATTCACATACAACAAATCGAATGGAACATAACCCAACTTAGCCTGCTTCACAAAAATCAACCGATTACCGTTATTGAAAACTACGCCAAGCCCCCACAACGACACGGAGAATTAGAAACTCTGCGGTCGCTACGCTCCCTTGTTTTGCCTGCGGGCAAAATCGTTTAACAGCAAATATGCGGAAAATTTCCTGCGGAAATTATTCCCAAATCGGGCTACGCCCGACTTCGCATATTTGCATATGTTAAGCGTAATTTTTTCGGGGCAACTTATAAATTTTATAAGAAGATTTATTAAAATCATAAGAATACATAACATTGTATGGACAATTTATTTTTGACTTCAACGGAATTAGCAATAACAAACCTCATTATAGTAATTATTCTAGGACTTATTAGATACTGGAGTATCTATAGAATTTTTCAATACTTAAAAAAATATCATCCGTCAACTTTCAAAATGCTCAATCCTTCAAATGTGGCTTTCAAGAAATATATATTTTCTGATTTTAAAGTAATGAGAATGAGTTTTCAGAGCTTGCTTACAAAGAAACTTTTTCTTGATGAAAAAATAAAAAAATTAATTTTAATTGACAGACTTATAGGATATTTTTTAATTGTTTTTGTAATATATCTCATTTTTATCTTATTCGAATATATTAAATGAAAACGACAAGTTGCCCCGAAAAAACTTCTCCGCTTCGCTCCGACCCTTTGGGACGCCTAACAGGCAATAAACGGTTACGGCTACGCCTCCACCCAAATAATTTTCTTCGATAATTACTTCGCTTATTGCCATATGTTAAGTCCAATCGCTGACTACGGGCGCTTAAATAGATGCTATAATCCTACTAACGCAACACATATATAGCAGTTTCAATAATATACAACTAATGACTGAAGACATAAATGAATGGGTAAAGCAAAGACTTAATGCAGGAGAAAATCCAAATGTATTAAAAGAAAGACTTTCAGAGTATGGTTATGATCCAATAATCTTAGACAAAATAACATCACCTGCGCCCCTTACAAGTCCAGAAAATAAAGATAGCGTGAAAAAATTCAAACAAAATAAGTTCGTCATTGTAGGCGTGATTACTCTTATAATAATTGGAATATTTTCATTGAATTTCATAAATAGTATTTTTGACTTTCATAGAAACCAAATACTTGAAGATAACCAATATTTATTCATAGATCAATTAAACGATGGAGAAAAAAGTATAGATGATTTGATTGAATTTGTTAGAGATTCAATAACAACATGCAAAGAATCAAAAAACTATATGTTCTTTGGACATCACAGAGATGAATGTTACGTTAATACCCATATTTTCTATATGTATCAAATCGACGATTTTTACAGAGAAGGCAAAATATCACAAGAAGAACATAAACAAGCAATGTCTCAAGCAAGTAATTATGTATTAAAAGAAATCTGCCCAAACATCGAGAATAAAAAAATTCGTGGCGAATGTGAAAGCATTCCTAAGTACTAAAAATATTGAGCGCCCTACGTCAGCGACTTCTCCGCCTCTTCGAGGCTCCGACCTTTCGGTTCAGTTGGTGAAGGGGACTTAACACAGGATTTTGACACTACGCCTGCGGCTCCGTCAGAATCGCTTTCAGCGACTCGACAAAATCCCGAATGTTATAATCAATTTTTGGATTACTTTTTAAAAAACGAGAGAGGAACGTTGTCCTTCGCACATCATCCACATTCATGATGATTTTCACATACACCATAACTCCCTAATTACCACTTAGTCACACCACTCAACCAACATACATTTATAACTAAAAAAACATTTTAAACTACAATGGAAAATACAACCTCATTCAAAAACCTGAACTTAATACCCCCACTAGAAAAAGCACTAACCAAACAAGGCTACACAGTACCCACCCCCATACAATCAAAATCAATCCCGGGCCTATTACAAGGTAAAGACTTGATAGGTATCGCACAGACAGGCACAGGCAAAACAGCAGCATTCATATTACCAATACTACAAAAGATGACAGAAAGACATCCAAGAGAAATCAAGACTTTAGTACTGACCCCCACCAGAGAACTGGCAGCACAAATAGGTGAAAGTTTTTCTGCATACGGTGAATTTCTTAAATACAAGCACACTGTAATTTTTGGCGGAGTAGGACAAGGGCGACAAGTCCAGACATTATCCCATGGAGTAGATATTCTTGTTGCAACACCGGGCAGGTTACTGGATTTGATGAACCAAAGAATACTTACTCTAAAGAATATAGAATTTTTTGTATTAGATGAAGCAGACAGAATGCTGGATATGGGATTCATTCATGATATAAGAAAAATAATCTCAAAACTACCCCAAAAAAGACAATCACTGTTCTTCTCAGCAACAATGTCCCCACAAATCAATAAACTAGCAAAAACCCTACTCAATAACCCCCTCCATGTTGAAGCTACACCCCAGGCAACCACAGTTGAGCGCATAAAACAATACATCTATTTTGTTGACACGCCTGCAAAAGAAAAATTATTGTTTGAACTTCTAAAACAGAAACATCTTACAAGTATTTTGGTTTTTACCAGAACAAAACATAAAGCAAACAAAGTAGCATCATTTCTTTGTAAAAATAATATATCCTCTGATGCAATTCATGGAAACAAATCACAAAACGCAAGAACCAAGGCAATCAAAGATTTCAAAACAGGTAAAACCAAAGTATTGGTAGCAACAGATATTGCTGCAAGAGGAATAGATATTGAGAACATTTCACATGTCATAAATTTTGAACTTCCAAACGAATCGGAAAGCTATGTTCACAGGATTGGGAGAACTGCCCGCGCTGGAACCGATGGAACAGCCTATTCATTTTGCGCAGCAGAAGAAAGAAGTTATCTTAATGATATTGAAAGATTGATAAGACAAAAAATAGAAGTCATGAATCATACGTTTCATTCAGAAACTGCTCAAAACGCAGTAGGTGCAGCAGCCAAACCCACACCAAAAAATAAAAGATCATTTTCTAAAAATAGACCTAAAATCGCACCAAAAAATAAAAGATCATTTTCTGGAAACGCAAAATATAAGAATAGACCTAAACGCAGTTCTATACTCAAGGCATGAAATAAATGAGCAAACATCACCCAAAACCAAATTGCCTTGATGTATCCGGGCAAATCCGCAGATTCGCTGGATCCTAAAAATCACCCTGTGATTTTTAAGGATATGGGAAGGCACTCTACTCAATTTATTAGTGCATTCACTATATATTTTGAAGCAAAAACTTTGTCGCCAACTCAACACCCACCGATAACCCGCCAAATCCACCGATTTCATCATCAGCGCGAACTATACACCCACGAATATATATCCAAAAACTACAGATTCAGGACAGAAGAGTATATATACTTTAAGGTACCAATATATCATCACACACACAAGATATAGTAGTTCACCCAAGTTACTACTACGACATGTTGTGGGTACAATTATCACCTAGGAGGGGTTAACGTGAAATGTCCATATTGTTCATCCAGTGAAACTAAGGTTCTAGACAAAAGATTCACAGAAGATCTTGAAGTCAACCGCAGGAGAAGAGAATGCGCATCATGCGCTAAAAGATTCACAACATACGAGCGCATAGAAACAAGCCCGCTAATGGTAATCAAAAAAGACAGCTCAAGGCAGGAATTCGACAAAAGCAAACTCCTGAAAAGCATACAGACCTCCTGCCAGAAACGCCCCGTCAGCCAGGAATCAGTTGAAAAGGCTGTTGACGAAATCGAAAGCGAACTCATGAAAATGGACAAAAGCGAAATCGAAAGCCGAAAAATAGGCAACCGCGTCATGAAAAAACTAAAAGCCCTCGACGACGTCGCATACATAAGATTCGCATCAGTCTACCGCTCATTCAAAGACATAGAATCCTTCGAGCGCGAGCTTCAGAAACTAAAAGTAATTGAATCATCAAAAAGCGCAGACGGCGACTCAACAGACATACTCCTGCAGGTAACCACAACCACGAAAGGCAAAATAGGCGAATGGAACAAAGAGCGCATCGTAAGCGCCCTCACAAGAGAAGCAAGAATCCCCCGCAACGAAGCCATCCAGATATCAGACGCCGTCGAAAAAAAAGTATTCTCATCAGGCATAAAAACAATATCAGTCAGCCTCATACGCGAACTCGTAGACAACGAACTATTCGTCAGAGGCTACGACAAAAAACTCGAGAAGCAAGGCATCATAGGCATGCCCCACTACAACCTGAAACAGCTCATATTCAGCAAAAGCGACGAGAACAGCAACGTCGCAGCCAACAACCCCGAAGCAGTAAACCTTGCGATAGCAGAAAACACCCTCAAACAATACGCCCTAAAAGAGCTATTCTCAGAAGACGTTGCATCAGCGCACCTCAAAGGCGCAATCCACCTCCACGACCTCGGCTACCCAATCCGCGCATACTGCAGTGCCCACAGCCTCGAATACATAAAAAAATACGGCCTCAGGCTCATCAACCTGTCGACAAGCTCATCCCCTGCAAAACACGTAGGCACACTCACAGGCCACCTCAACACATTCCTGGCATCAATGCAGGCATACTACGCAGGCGCTCTGGGCATAAGCTACGTAAACATATTCTACGCCCCATACATCACAGGCATGAGTGAAGAAAAAATGAAACAGGAAGCACAATACCTCATATTCTCATGCAGCCAGAACGCATTTTCCCGCGGCGGACAGACCCTGTTCATAGACTTCAACATCCACCTCGGCATCCCGGGATACCTAAAAGACGTACCAGCAATAGGTCCCGGCGGAAAATACACAGGAAAGACCTACGGCGAATACGAAAAAGAAGCACAGCAACTCGCAAAAGCCCTCCTCGACGTATGGCGCGAAGGCGACGGTGACGGCAAGCCATTCCCATTCCCGAAATGCGACCTGCACATAGACAAAAAAACATTCACAGATCCCGAACAACTCAAGCTCCTCAAACACGCATGCCTAATCGCATCAGAAAACGGATCCCCCTACTTCGTCTTTGACCGCGACGAGGTAAACCTCTCAATGTGTTGTCGCCTAAGAACAAAAATCGTCGACGACTATGTAATCAAACACCCCGAAAGCATGAGATTCTGCGGCTTCCAGAACGTAAGCATAAACCTGCCGCAAGCCGCATACAGGGCAGGAAAAGGAAACATAGACGGCACAATCACAGAAATATACAAATCAATGAAACTCGCGATAAAAGCACATCTCCAGAAAAAGAAATTCATCCAGAAACTGATGAGCGTCCCCGGCGCACCAATGTGGCAGGTAGGTCAAATCGCCCCCGACGGCAGGCCATACATCGACCTCGAAACAGCAACATACATCCTCGGCATCATCGGCCTAAACGAATGCGTAAAATACATCTGCGGTGAAGAACTCCACGAATCAGACGAAGCATACAAGATAGGACTGAAAATAATATCAGCCCTCTACCTCAAAACCAAGGAATACGAAAAAGAGCACAACCTCAAATTCACACTCGAAGAGACACCGGCAGAAAGCGCATCACTGCGCCTCGCAAAAATCGACCTGAAAGAATACCCCGAAAGCAAAGACTATGTCAGAGGCAACCACAAAAGAGGTGAAATATACTACACAAACAGCATCCACTTGGCAGCCGACGCACCGGTCGACATCATCGAAAGAATCGAGAAACAAGCAAAATTCAACACACTCATAGAATCCGGCGCAATAACACACGTATTCCTCGGCGAACAAAAGCCGGACCCAAAAAGCGTACTCAGCCTAATCAAAAAAACATGGGACAACACCCAATGCGCACAACTAACCATATCCCCGGAATTCACAATATGCAATGACTGTAATAAAGTATCAAGAGGCTACAGGAGAGGACCAGAAGAAGAAGAAAAAGAGGCAGAAGAAGTACAAGAAAAAGTATTGACCACGGAGGCGGTTGCAGTATGAACGAAAAAGACATCATCACAAACGAAAAAGACACCCATGAAACAAACATAGCCCGATGCCCGCATTGCGGAAGCACCAACGTCTACGGCATGAGCAGAGTCGTCGGCTATTACTCTAAGATAAACAACTGGAACAAAAGCAAAAAAGCAGAATTTGCAGACAGGCAAAAAGGAACCTACAAAATCTAAGAGGCAATCGCATGAAAATAAAAATTTTCACAAAAGACGAATGCCCAAACTGCCCGCAAGCCAAAGACCTGGGGGAAAAACTACAAACAGAAGGCCACAACACAGAATACCACAACATCTCCACAATAGACGGCCTAACAGAATCATCCTTCTATGGGATAATGTCAACACCATCCATCCTGATAACAGAAGACGACGGTAAAGAGATAAACGCATGGAGAAGTACAGTACCAGACATCACAGAAATCAGAAAGGTGCTCGCAAAATGACATATCTGGACGTGGACATCCGCGGAATACAAAAAACCACACTCATAGACTACCCGGGAAAAATAGCAGCCACCATATTCTTCAACAAGTGCAACTTCCGCTGCCCATTCTGCCACAACCCCGAACTCGCCCTTGACCAGGACAAAAACAACCCAATCAACCCCGAAGAAATCATAGAAGACCTTGAAAAAAGGAAAAAATGGCTGGACGGCGTCTGCCTGACAGGCGGCGAACCCACAATGCACAAAGGTCTGGAAGAATTCATAAAAAATATAAAAAAGCACGGATTCTTAGTAAAACTAGACACCAACGGGACAAACCCAAACCTGATTGAAACACTGATAAAAAAAGAACTAGTAGACTACATTGCAATGGACATCAAAGCACACTACGACGACTACGACAATGTCGTAAAAGTCAAAGTCAACAAACAACACATAAAAAAAAGCACAGAACTAATCAGAAACAGCCCAATAGACTACGAATTCCGCACAACAGTAGTCCCTCCATACTTCAAAAAACAAGACCTGCTCAAAATCTGCAAATGGCTAGACGGCTCAAAACACTACACACTCCAGCAATTCAGAAACGACACAAAAATGATAGACATGACACTTGCAGACACTCAGGCCTACACCCCGAAAAAACTGGAAGAATTCAAAGAGATAGCATCAAACCACTTCAAAACCTGCGAAATCCGCGGCATATAAACCAACTAACCCCTTCAGTAAACATAGCCAAAAATCGGGTGGGCGGGGGCTCGATAAAAGACAAAACAAAAAATAACACTTTGTGCGCTTGAGCGCAGCGAAACGCACCTAATCGCCAGCCTTTTAGAAGGCTGACGGACGCACAAAACACAAAGGGGGATAAAAGATAAAACAAAGAGAACATACAACATAAAAAACAGAGAGAAATATAGCAAAAAAAAGAGGTATTCTACATGGCAAAATACAAAATCACAATAAACGAAGAAGAATGCATCGGCTGCGGCACATGCGTCGCACTATGCGCAGAAAACTACGAGATGACAGACGACAACAAAGCAAAAGTAAAAACCGCAGAAGTTGACGAACTAGGCAAAAACGAAGAAGCAAAAGAAAGCTGCCCTGTCTCATGCATTAAGATCGAAGAGTTTTAGCTGATAAAATGCCAAAAAAAGAAGAAGAATCAACAGACATACTCATAGAACTATACAACCAAAGAAAACCACAAATAAAAGCGAGACTAAAAGAATTCAAAGACAAAATGAACGACGACGACAACACAATATTTTCAGAACTAGTCTTCTGCCTCTTCACCCCCCAGTCAGGCGCAAAAAAATGCGACAAAGCCGTAAAACGCCTGGAAGAAACAGGTCTTCTGCTAAACGGCAGCGCAACAGAAATCGCAAAACAACTAAAAGGTGTGCGCTTCCACAACACCAAATCCGCGCGCGTAGTAGCCGCAAGAACAACATTCACAAAAAACAACCGGATATGCATCAAACAAAAACTAACAACCATCAGCACCCCCAGAGAATGGCTCATAAAAAACATAACAGGACTCGGCTACAAAGAATCCAGCCACTTCCTAAGAAACATAGGACTCGGCTTTGACTTGGCAATACTCGACAGGCACATACTAAAAAACCTTGTCAACTACAACGCAATCGACAGCATCCCGAAAACCCTCACAAAATCAAAATACCTTGAAATTGAACAAAAAATGCGCGACTTCTCCAAAAACACAGGAATCCCACTCGCCGAACTGGACCTCCTCCTCTGGTCAAAAGAAACCGGCGAAATATTCAAGTGACCACCATAACACTTTTTAAACTTAACCACCAATATAAACAACATACAACAGACAAGTGAGAATATGAACGCAATACAAACCACCCAAAAACCAACAAATGACGCCAAGGGTGATAAAAATAACTAATTCTGCAACCAAAACTCATTCTCAAAAAAACAATCTAGATAGTCTCAGAGATCCCAGACAAAACAACATAATCATAACAAATAAACAAATCAGGAGTTGATATAAAATGCCAGTAGGAAAAGCACCATACAAACGAGGATGGCAATCTGCCAAAAGCAGAGGCCGCCAGTCATCAGTAACCTGTGGTTTCTGCGGACGCACAGTACCACGCTACAAGACATTCACAACATACCGCGGATTCAACATAACAGACCCATTCCTAAGAAAGGAACTTGACCAGTCATCCTTATCTTTCAGCCCGGAAAAAGTCTACGCCTGCCCCGCATGTGCAAGACACAGGTCCATCGTACAGAAACGCGACGAAACCGGCCACAAAGTCATAAAAAAAAGAAGAAAGAAAAAGTAGCCCTGACAACCAGCAAAACTATAAGAACTACAGCAACTAATTAATTCTCAAGAACTACTGCTGGTGATAACTACGCCCCTAAGAGGACTATTAAGAAGAAGATACAACATCTCAAAAGAACAAAAAAAAATAATAGAAGACGAGATAGCGCGCTTTACAATAGCAGACAGCAAAAAAATCATAGTCCTCCCGGAACTGAAAGGCCTGCAAAACACAAACATAGTCTATCCCCTGATACCCCCATTCGCATACGCACGCATTACATGGAACGAAAAAGAGCAGGCACTACTATACAAAGTAGACCAGCCCGCACTCAACGAAGACGAAAAAAAACTACTAGACACAATAAGCAAAGGCCTGACAAAAACACTCGAGACAAACATCGCCACCCTAAGACAAAAAGACAAGCTGCTAAACTACATTCAAATAAAGACAAACAACATCATTGAAGAATACGGGATAACACTGAAGCCCGGCCAGTACACAAGACTGATGTACTACATATACATCAATTTCGTAGGCCTCAACGCACTCGAACCCTTAATGCACGATACATACATAGAAGACATCGGCTGTGACGGAGTAAACATACCACTTTACATCACCCATAAAAAATACGGCAATATCAAGACAGACATCTACTTCAGCAACCTTGAAAACCTGCAGGAATTCGTCGTAAAGCTCGCCGAAAGATGCGGAAAATACATATCCTACGCAGAGCCGATTCTCGACGGCTGCCTGCCGGACGGCTCAAGAGTCAACGCAACCCTTGCATCAGACGTAACAACAAGAGGTCCCACATACTCAATCAGAAAATTCAGAAAAATACCCTACAGCATAGTCGACCTCATACGACTCAAGACATGCACCACAGAAGAACTTGCATTCCTCTGGTACGTCATCGAACACAAAGTAAACATACTGATCTGCGGAGGCACCGGAGCAGGAAAGACATCCTTCCTAAACGCGATAATCACATTCATCCCCCCTGAAGACAAAATCATCTCAATCGAAGATACACAAGAACTAAACTTACCGCACGAAAACTGGATACCCTGCATATCAAGAATGTCATTCGGCAACACCAACATAAAAGGAGACAAATACGGTGAAGTCAGCATGTTCAATTTACTCAAAGAATCATTCAGGCAAAACCCGGACTATGTGATTGTCGGCGAAGTAAGAGGCACTGAAGCATCAGTCCTCTTCCAGGGCATGGCATCCGGCCACCCATCTTTCGGAACAATCCACGGCGGCTCTGTAGACGACATCATCAAAAGAATGCAGACACCTCCAATCAACTTGTCCCCCGGCCTCCTGGAAACCCTGGACATCGTAATAGTAGTAAGCCACGCAGTACAATACGGAAAAAGTTCAAGAAGGCTAAAAAGCATCAGCGAAATAGAAAGCATAGACGCAGCAACCGGAAGATCACGGGTAATAAAAAGCTTCCAATGGAGTCCCGGCGACGACAGGCATGAGAAACATAAAAGCTACGTCCTCGAAAAAATAAGCGCAGACTACGGAATACCCATAAACCAGATGGAAAAAGAAATAGAAGACAGAAAACTACTCCTCGAATGGCTGCATCAAAAAAAAATAAGCAACTTCACAGAAGTTTCCTCATATATCTCAAAATATTACAAAAATAAAGAGAATATAATGGAACAGGTCAAAAAAGAGACCATACAGGACATCACAAAAGAAGAGATACTCATAACCTAAATCTTCAACACAATACCATGAGAAGTCACTTCATATTCTATCCAGACACGATCATGCGCCGTATCTTTCATCTTCGATATTCTCAAATACCTCTTATCCTCCTCAAACCTCATCTCAATCAACCCGTCAGTAAGAAAATTCAAAGTTGAGACAATCTTACTGTCATGTACTCCTTCCTCAAGTGTAAGAAACACAGTCGAATCAGTTGAATTCGACTTCGCAATAAAATCATGCAAAAAAAGAGGCACCATTCGCGGATCTGAATACAAAAAAAGCGTTGATATAGAATCCGCAACCAACCTCTTATCACTTTTACCCATATCACGCAGTAAGTCCGTAAAAACCATATTAAGCTGATTAAGATCAGATAACCCGTCAATTGCATACATCGAATTGCACCCGCTTCCTATCCTCCACGAAAAGCAGTCAAGAAAAGTCATGTTCCCATTGGTACGCCACCCGAAATGTTTCATAGACTCCCTGATAGCTTCCGGCCGGGTATCAAAAGTAACAAAAATACACTTCTCCTTTGCCTCAACACCTCTATTCAACACCTGTTCACAAAAGATGCTCTTCCCAACACCAGGGGGACCGATTAACAATATCGTCGAATCTTTCGGAAATCCTCCTCCGATTAAGGCATCAAAATGTTTAATCCCTGACGGCTCACGCATAAACACACCACATCCACTTTAACCGGCACGCGCCACAAACTCGCAGCAGTCATCCCCTAATCCCCCACAAAGAGTCTCCCTCACAACCACCCTCTTCTTGAGTTTCGCTTCAAGAAACCCTGCAATAATACCTGCTTCAAAATAACAAATCTGCTTTTCCACAGGACACATACCAGCACAACTACTACAATTCTCCAGCCTGTAAACATACCTTGCACCTGACTCCCCAACCAGCTTCAATTCACCTAGTTCCGCCTCCACAAAAAAATCTTCCAGAAAAGCATTCGCATCCGCCATATTATCCGAACCGCACTTACCCGCCAAAGAATTCTTTGCAAACTTTTTTCCCGCCATATAAAGCGCAGAAAAATAACCTACACTCAACCACTCCAGCGAATACACCAATAATCGCTTAGAGATATTATGGTTGCATGACTTTTTGTCCTTAAAGAATACATCTAACTCATCATCAATCACTTTCTTCCATGAATCCTCCATTATCATCCACCATCTCTCAAATACCCAATTCATACCTTATGCGAAGAATAAAGCCTGTAAAACCCGACCAGCAATAAAACCGACCCTGCCCCAGATAAAACCAGATGATATCCTCCAGCCAAACCGACATTCATAAGCGCCCTCACAAAATCCCCTGCTCCTAGAACCACAAACCCTGCTGAAATCACAAGCCAATATTTTTCAATCCCGCAAGAAAGCGACGAATACCGATATACAAACCATGCAGACAGCACAAGCAAAGTTGCCGTAACCAGATAACTCATAAAAAGTATATCATACATTTCTCGTCTCCTCCTCAATTTTATATATAGCATACATCACAAGAGCCGGACCGATAGGAAGAACAATCGCGTGATATATATCAAACAACTCCAGATTAAGATATATATTCACAAGTGGAAGAACAGCACTCGCCACCCAGTATATCGACAGGCCCCAAAAGAAGAACTTCCAAAATTCAGGAATATCCCTATACTCAAAAAATCGATTCAGAAACCTATTAAAAAAATACAATGAGACTAAACCAACAACCAGATAAAAGTACATCATATATTCCATACATACCATAATAGTTAGAAACTTATATATATGAAGATTCACCATATAACATCTTGGATTCTATTAGACAATTAAAACAGTATAAAAATCCACACACTCATTGACGTGATTTAACTTGATAGAAAAAATAAAAACCTACGTAACAGGTCTCGACGAAATCCTGAACGGAGGCATCCCGAAAGGAAACGAAGTACTGATAGCAGGTCCCACAGGCTCCGGAAAAACCATACTCTCACTTGAGTTTCTCTACAACGGCGCACTAAAAGGCGAAAAAGGTCTCTACGTATCCTTTGAAGAAGATGAAAAAGCAATCGTGAGAAACATTGCAGAAATCGGCCTGGACATCTCAAAGCAGGTAGACAACAAGATGATCCGCATCATAAAATACGACCCTTACAGGTTCGAAAACCTCACAGACCTACTGTCCATGAACATAAAAGAAACAGGTGCAACAAGAGTCGTCATCGACTCCATCACCGCGATAAACCTCTACATTCAGGAAGCAAAAGATATACGCAAAATACTCGTCGACATACAGACCATCCTAAGAGACAACAACTGCACAGCATTTCTTATATCAGAAATACCATCAGAAAACAACAAGATGATAAGCCGGTTTGGAGTCGAGGAATTCGTCTCAGACGGCATCATCATACTATATTACACACATGTAAGCTCAGAATTCTCAAGATCAGTATTAGTGTGGAAAATGAGAGGATCCACCCACTCAAGAAAAATACACCCATTCAAGATATCAAAAGAAGGAATTGTCATTTATCCACGCGAAGAGGCCCTGATAAAACTCTAGAATACAACACAAAGTGGTAAGATGCTAAAAAAAAAAAGAAACAGCGCATACATGACCCTTCACTATCAGAACTAAAAACATTTATAAACTCAAAGGGACTGGTTGAAGAAAAAAAATCACGCCAGACAGCATATTCCCAAATCCTTTCAAAAATTACCGCATTCTTGGACACAATACTAAACATAAAACACATAAGAAACTATAAAACATTCTCAAACATGCTTTTTACAGGCCTCAGCAACAGAACATCTGCCTATTTCAATCCCCTCAAAAACGCCCTGGAATCCACGAACATCGACATACTGCCAAACACATACCTCACATTATCCTTATCCACATCCTTCCTCGCAGCTATCTGCTCAATATTCATAATACTCTTCGAAACAACAATCATCCCTATGAACTCCATCGCACTTGCCCTCGGCCTCCTCTTCATACCCCTGGTATCTTTCTTAATAGTATTTTCAATTTTCTACATGTACCCATTCCAGAGAGTCCACCAAAAAGCACTAAATATCAACACTAACCTTCCCTTTGCCATCAACCACATGGCAGCCATAGCATCCGCAGGAGTTCCGCCGGTAAAATGTTTTGAAATGTTGGCAGAGTTCAAAGAATACGGGGATGTCTCAGATGAAGCAAAAAACATAGTACGCAGAGTAAAAGTCTTCGGGGAAGACATCACACAATCCATAAAGTACGTCGCACAAAGGACACCCTCAAGAGACTTCAAAGAACTGCTATACGGGATACTATCTGTTATCGAAAGCGGAGGCAACCTAAAAGAATACCTGAACGAAATGGCACAACTGGCATTATTCAACTACAAGCTCTCACGAAAAAAATACATCCAGTCATTATCCACATATGCTGACATCTACACCGCCATCCTTATAGCAGCGCCACTGTTTTTAGTAGCCATCCTATCAATCATGAGCATTGTACCGGGCCCCGGCTTTGGAGGCATATCAATCATTTATTTCATGAGTATGGGCATATACGTAATCATCCCCGTATTAAATGTAGCATTCCTAATATTCATTACCTACACACAACCAGACATCTGATGCACTATGAAACTCAAAAATATCTATCAGGAAAACAAAGAAATAATGACAGTAATCCTATCCATACTCTCAGGAAGCACACTGGTTCTGATAAACGTACTAATAATCAAAAGCGACAACTTCATGTTCACAGCCACCAATATTATCTCAGTAGGAATCGTATGCCTCCCGATAACTCTGATATACTACAAAAGATACAAAAAAATACAGGCATACGAAGAAATATACCCTGACTTTTTAAGGACCATTGTCGAAGGTCTCAATGGTGGCATGTCACTTCCGCTCGCAATCAACTACGCTTCAAAAAGCAACTATGGCATCCTGACACCAGAAATCAAAAAACTCGTTGCCCAGATGTCATGGGGAATCAACTTCGAAAATGCCCTGCAAAACTTCGCTGTTTCCATAGACAGCCCGATCATCACCAGATCAATATCCACCATAATTGAATGCCACAGATCCGGTGGAAACATCGCAGACGTCTTAAGCTCTGTAAGCGGCTCGCTCATTGAGATTGAAAAAATCAGGCGGGAACGCTCAATGATGATATCAAGCCAGATGATGACAGGATACATAATATTCTTTGTTTTCATCCTGGTCATGATCGGCATCAGGGAATTCTTCCTGTGTGGGTTCGGCGATTTTGGCAGCACAAGCATAGACTCCGAAAGCGAAACACTCTTTGAGAGTTCCTCTATCAGCAAAGACACACTGGATAAATTCGGAGAAATGTTCACGCATCTTGCAATAATACAGGGATTCTTTGCAGGACTGACCATCGGAAAACTATCAGAAGGGCGACTAAGCGCTGGCGCAAAGCACTCGCTAATCATGGCACTGTCAGGTTACCTGGCACTGACACTCGCCCATGAACTCATCATAGTCCTGGGTTTCAGCTGCGAACAACGATTCATATAATCTACACCACACAATCCAAAACCATAGAACAATCGGATAACGAGAACACTCAAAGCACATTTATACCAGACCTCCAAAAAATCATAGCAAAGATATATATACTAGATTAGCCCTATAATTTATGTCAGAAACCCATAAAGAATACTCTGAGGAGTTAGAAAACCATGATATTTTCAAAAAGAAAAGGAGTAAGCCCACTCATTGCAGCAGTGCTGCTGATTGCATTCACAATGGCTGTCGCCGCAATCCTGACTGCATGGATTGCTGGCTTCACACAGGAACACAAAGATAAAAGTGACGAATTTGACAGAAAAATAAGCTGCGCATACTCAAACATTGAACTCGACAGGGACTACGCTAAATGGGACTCAACAAACAACATATTCTACGGCTTCGTCTCAAACACTGGCGTTGACGCCATCACACTCACCAAAATCGAAACTTGGGTAGACAACAAAAAACAACTGCCAATAAAACTAAACGCTAGCGAACCAACCCTCACAAGCATTGAAAAAAATGATTACCTTGAAATCTACGTAAACCTAAGCAGCGCATTCTCAAGCGGCGGGTCCGAGCTTACCAAAATAAAATTCATCACAGAATGCGACCCGGTATTTGATTCTATCACCCAGCCGCAAGGCGGCTGGAATTCATTCACATGGCCCGTACCAGATAAAACACTAGCCAATGATAACTCACAATAATAATATTTATGTACCGTAAGGGAGTATCACCACTGATAGCTGTAGTTATTTTGATAGCTTTCACTTTGGCAATCGGCGGATTTCTTTCAAGTTGGCTCCAAGAACTGGTACACTCACAAGCAGACACTGCCACTGAAAACTCAGATGCCGGCTGCATCTACGCAACATTCAACGCAGAAGACGCAACATACAATGCATCAAGTAACAGCAAACTGATCTTTGATATAGTCAGCACAGGCACACGTGACATCAGCATAAAACAAATAACAATCACTGCTATGAACATGAGCCGCCAAGTCTACACAAGCCCCGCAAACTTCACAGGAACAATAACAGCAGGAGACGAAGTAGGAATTGTCCTAAACATAGACACAGCCATAATCCCAAACATCTCAAGAATAAGAATAATACCAAACGACTGCCCGCAAAACGCAGACGAAATCAAAAGAGACGAAATAACAATCTATAACTAACAACATCAATCTTTTACCCCAAGGACATCCAAAATCCCGACCAGATTCTCCTTTGAAATAGTACCCGAAGACACTTTCTTAAGCGCATCCTTAGCATTAAACGCAATACCTAACCCCGCATTCTGAAGCATCTGACGGTCATTAGCACCATCACCGACAGCCACCACCTGCTCACGCGCCAAACCATACTCTCTCATCAACTCATCAATAATCTCCCCCTTCCTCCGCTCATCAATAATATCACCATCAATCTCACCCGTCACCTTACCATCCTTTATAACAAGCTTATTAGCATACACATGATCAAAATGAAGCACATCATTCAGCCTATCCGTAAAATACGTAAACCCTCCACTTACAAGCGCAACCTTATACCCCTGGACCTTAAGCGCACGCACAAGCTCACAAGCACCAGTTGTAAGCCGCAATCCATCATAAACCTCCCGAAGAACCAACTCAGAAAGCCCGGAAAGCAGTCCCACCCTCTTTCTCAAAGACTCCTTGAAATCAATCTCACCATCCATCGCCTGCCGAGTAAGCGCCTTCACCTCACAATCAATACCCGTCCTCTTCGCAACCTCATCAATAACCTCAGCATCCACAATCGTAGAATCCATATCAAAAACCACAAGCCTTTTCTCCCTCTTAAACACATCCTCCCGCAAAAACACAATATCCAACCCAAACGAATCACCTTTGCCACTGAGCAAATGCCTGACATCATCCGCACTCTTCCCACCTATATCAACAAGCATCTCAATAGTAATCAGCTTATCGCGCGCAACAAGCGCAACCCTCAAAATATTCACACCCTCATCAGAAAGGCACCTGGAAATATCATATACCATCCCCACACGATCGTGCGCAAGAACAGACAGAACATAACGATTTTCACTCTTGCTCGTTATGGATTTCACATCCACTCCATCCTCAAGCCTATTCACCTCAATATCAAAAGAAAGCTTTTCCCCAAGCGCACACAACATACCCTTTAGCTCGCGATAAGAAACTCCACTCTGATAAATATCGACAATCATAAACATAGAAAACATTTTACGAATCACAGTATGCCCGATATCAATAATATTAACATCATTTTGCGCAAGCACACCGGAAATATCCGAAATAACCCCGCACCTGTCCTTCCCGGAAACATTAATCACAGCCCATTCCTTCGCCTTTGCCATACAACTAATAAACAAGCGCACAAATTTATATCTTGTGAAAAAACACGAATCCACCAGAAATCAGTAAACATCAAGCAACACTTTATCATCAGGAAGAAAATCCACTACACGTGGCACATCATAACGAATCCACCAGACCTCATCTGTTATTCCACGTTTTCTGGCAGTACGCCACTTCTCCTCTAACAACCAATTCTCAACACGACAATCAGGACAGTTAAGATATTCTTTAAACGGACCTAATCCTATACCCTTATAACTATCGACTTTCACGGAATGTGATATTATCTTATCACCTATATTACTCACATAATTTTGCGGATTCATCTTTACAGAAATCTCAGCACAGATGCTAATAAGTGATCTCCAGAAACCCCCTATAGTCACTTCAAACTCACTAGGAAATGGAGACTCTTCCTGA
>JAFCBW010000200.1 GCA_017610525.1 Candidatus Nanohalarchaeota archaeon
ACCTCAGCATCTGTCAATATGGCAGGTGTCCCAAGGACCAGTACTTTCCCCGAATCCCTGACCAATTTAGACATAGACATGATATCAGCTTTACCTTTGGGGTCAAAACCATTTCCTATGATAATCTCATCTGCAACTGATTCAACCGCGCTTTTGACATCATCGACATGGACAGATATATTGGTCCTCTTAATCTTTGATTTATGGAACAGAACAATTGTCTTTTCAAGCCTGCCAGAAAAAGTTTTATCATCCATCTTCCGAAAGACCGCCATCCTTGCAGCCTCAAGCATCCTGACAGCTTCCTTTCGCACACGACCCACTTCACTAAGAGGCACCATCAGATTGTCATCAACATCAGGCACAAATCTTTTGATAGAAAAAGGCGTATTGCCAAGCCGTGACAGTTGTTCAAGTAATTTTTCTGGTGTCTGGGGATGTTTAATCGCCTTTTCAGCAAGAAATGATGATTTTGAACAGACACTATTTTTCCCATCAGACAAAGTCAGCAAAAGCGATTTACCTTCTTTGAGCTGGACCCTGGCATCAACACCGATTTTCCTGATCTCTTTACCTTTAAGATATGTATCTTTTGCCCATGCATCAAGCTTTTTGTCAAATGTCTTATAGACAGGCGAACCCAGAACAACTTGACCCTGGACTTTCAAAGATACCGTATCGCCTTTATGCGCTTCTTTTTGTTTTTCAGGATCACCAGTCAAAATAGCCTTGACCCTGTACCCGATCTCATCATCAGAGTCAATGCGCAGCCCATCCCCCACACATAAATCTTCAACAAGACAAATCTTCATAAGACGCGTCTTATGATCATAAGAGATACATTTTCCAAGATACATACCAAGATTATTCTGGCGTATCTCATTCATCATATTGTCTGAATCACTGAGTATGAACCCGCCAGTGAACCCGCGATTGAATACCTTGGATAAATCACTCTTATTATCGCTCTTGCCTGTATCGATGCGAGACCTATAAGCAGAAGTCACACAAGCCACATATTCAGGACTTCTCATCCGCCCCTCAATCTTGAGTGCTGAAATCCCTGGATCACAAAGTAAATTCATCCTCTCAAAAGTAGAAAGGTCATGGGGAGATAATAGGTAAGACGGGTCACCGCCACTTGAAAGCGAATACTTGAGCCTGCAGGGTTGTGCGCATACGCCCCGGTTCCCGCTCCGGCCAAACATGAAACTGCTCATAAGACACTGCCCGGAATACGACATACAGATTGCGCCATGGCAAAAAGCTTCAACATCAATCCCTTTGATCGCAACAATATCTTTCAATTCCATCTCACGCGATACAATCACTTTTTTTGCACCCATATCTTTCAGGAGATGAGCGCCGTCGCTGTTATGCACCGTCATCTGCGTACTTGCGTGTATTGGCAGGTCAGGAAATATTTTGCGTACAGAATAAAAAAGACCGATATCCTGCACAATCACAGCATCAATACCGAGGACATATAGATTGCGTATATACTCAAGCACAGAAGACAATTCATCATCAGACACAAGCGTATTCACAGCCGCATAGGCTTTGACACCGCGCACATGACAGTAATCAATTGCAGATTTCATACTGCTCAAAGAAAAATTATCAGAATTAATTCGCGCATTGAACTCTTTCCCTCCGATATATACAGCATCAGCACCGTTCTGGACTGCGGCCACAAGCGCATCAAAAGACCCCGCAGGGGATAAAAGTTCCGGCTTCATATTATCAATTCAATAAAGTACTTTTTTAATTGTATGTGTTTTTCTTAAACTCTATGAAAACACGCGAAAAATACCAACAATAACAATAATAACATCAGAAGGTATAGATGAGCCATGAAAACAATCGTTGTCTACAAATCAACATCTGGTTTTACCAAAAAATATGCGAAATGGATTGCAGAAGACCTAAGCGCAGACTTATCAGAGTCAAAAAAAATAGACATTGATAAATTACAAAAATACGACACCATCATATATGGCGGAAGCTTGCATGCAAGAGGGATAAGCGGAGTAAAGATCATAAAAAACA
>JAFCBW010000201.1 GCA_017610525.1 Candidatus Nanohalarchaeota archaeon
GCAACCATAGACATGGGCGAAACTGAAGATGATAGTCTACAAGAACTATTCCTAGACGAAAGCGACAAACCAAATGAGACACTGGAAGATGAGCAACCTGAAGAAGTTCCAGCCGATGTAGCTCAACAAATGATAATGGAGCTACGAACACACAACAAAACAATGGAGATGATGCTTATGGAAATGACGAGAATGATGCTGGAGCAAAATATGACAAGAGAGAAGGATGGAAGAAAAATGATGAAGCAAATTAGAAAGCTAAAGAAAAAGATGAAGAAAATGGATAAGAGTACTAAAGACTAGTTTTTGGCTTACCTAAGATAAAACCCTTTATTTTTAGGTGTTTTTTTGGTATAATATAAAGATTAACCGAATATAAAAACGTGCTTCAGTACAAAATTCCTCAAAACATAGGCATTGAAGACAAAATTGTTGGCCCATTCAGCCTTAGACAGCTGATCATACTGGCTATCGGGGGTGGTATCAGTTACGCACTGTTCACTGTCGCTTCAAGAATCTATGAACTCAACGTAATCGAGTACTTCGTCATCGCTCTACCAGCTGTATTCGCACTCATGGCAGCCATGATTAAGATTCACAACGTAAGCTTCACTAAATTCGTCCTTCTCACTCTGGAATTCGCTATAAAACCCAAAAAACGCATGTGGGACCATCACGGCATTGCCGCCATGACAGACCCGGATCTCACTGACAAAACAAGGTCCAAAAAAACAAAAGCAGTGACAGAAATGGAAGAAAAAAAGGATGTTAATCTATCAGACCTTTCCTCAGTACTGGATTCAGGAGGATTCGAACACGTAGAAAAGATACAACATGAAGACATTGATCAAGCCGAGGATGACGATCTCATCACAGAAGCTTACTTCGGCCATAAAAAGGATGAGAGTAAAACTGAAAACATGTACTGGCGCACTAAAGACATGCAGAAAAAGAAATTGGATCTTCTAGCAAAAATGTCACCCGCACCCGCACCCGCACCTGCGCCTACTCCTACACCTACTCCTTCACCTACTGCTACAGCAGAGAAAAAGGAATCAGTCGCAGAAAACCTGGCCAATGTCATAAAAGAGGCTAGGGCAAATAATCAAGCGAAGAAAAAAAGACCCCGCAAGCGTAAGCCAAAAGTGGCTCAACCTATCAGACAAAATACTCAAATCAACACAACCGTTAAGTCAGCTCCTAAACTAATTCAAAAAACCCCTAAAGAAGGGGAAGCCTCACTCAGAGATCTCAAAGAGGGAGGAGAAATAGAAATTAACCTTAATTAACATGGCCCAGAAAGCAACTCAAAACAAAGATTCAGTAAGACAGAAAAAAACTAGTGCACAAACTAGTACTCAACTGTTTCTGGATATCGCAGAAATCAAAGACAATGTAGTCGTTCTAAAAAACGGCGGTCTTCGGGCTATTTTGCAAACCACGTCCATCAACTTCAACCTCAAGTCCGAGGAGGAACAGAACTCAATCATTTATGCCTATCAGAACTTTCTTAATTCGATTGATTTCCCCATTCAGATCTGCGTACAGAGCCGAAAATTGGACGTTGATAAATACATCGAAAATGTTCGGGAAATTGGCGACAAACACACCAATGTACTTCTAAAAGAACAAACAGGTGAATATTGTGACTACATTCAAAAATTGGTCGAATACGCAGACATCATGGAAAAAAAATTCTATGTAGTCATCCCTTTCGATCCTTATCGCAGCAGAAAACAGAGTGGATTTACAAAATTCATGTCCAGCATTTCATCCGGTGATAGCATCGATACTATCAAACACCGTCACAAAGAATTCGAGGAACTCAATAAAGGTCTAACCCAAAGGGTAAACGCCGCTACAGGAGGCCTGGAAGGCTGCAACTTGCGTGTTGCCCAACTAGGAACCTCTCAACTCATTGAACTCTTTTACGGAATTTATAATCCGATGACCTCGCGCAACGAAAAAGTAGGGCAATTAGATAAAATGGCCATTCAAGGACTCTAAAAATTAGTTCTCCATCAGTTTAACTTCTATATTATCC
>JAFCBW010000202.1 GCA_017610525.1 Candidatus Nanohalarchaeota archaeon
GGATGCTGGCCAGTGCATATATGATTTCATGCATGAGAGCGGGTGTGTGGATGATCCATCCACTGATTATGATGATTGTTTGATTCTTAAGTACAGGGATTGTTATCATGACCCTGATGGGTGGGAATACAAACAATTTACTGGGGGTGGCTATCCTGATGGGGATTATTATTGTCTGCAATCTGACTTTTGCGATGGTGACGGCAATTGTATCGGGTTGGGGGATGAAGATGCTTCGGTGTGTCTTTCCAATTACCAGGACACTTTTCCAATCGCGATTAACCAGAAGACTGATGTGAATACCGGTGAGCATGAAACGATTACTGTTTGTGAGAATAGCTGGTCCTTGGATTTTTTGACTGATGCGGAATCGAAGGATGGTAAGTCGTGTATCACTGTTGAATATGATGAAAAGAGTTTGCGTGGATATTCTGCGGGTGGCTTTGGCCCGAATTACTGCGGTGAGAACAAGGCGCAGTTCAATGATAAGCTGGCAACAGGGTGCTTCTGGGGAGGGATAGCCGGTTCTGTTGGGGTGAGTCTTTTATCTGGCGGTACTCTTACGATGGTGGCATTACCGATTGCTATTGGTTCCGGGTCTGTCTTATGCGAGAAAGTATTGAATATGCAGGGCAAGTGGCCGCATAGCCAGTATTAAAGTTTTTCTTTTTTGAAATCTAATTTGGCAAGACCATTGTTTTTCGCTTTAATCTCGTCGTAATCTTTTGCAGGATAAGCAGATTGTATGAGTGCGCCATCTTCCGGTAATTCTGATAGGTCAAACATATATATGTACGTCTCTTCATTAGGTACTTTCATACACCTAGATAGAGGGATTGGCACAGCGCCATGCTCGCCATCATTAAAACCAAACTTTCCGCCGTACAGTCTGAATACGTCCTCGTCTGCAAGTAGTACTCCGAATATTTTTCCATCTTCGCCTTTCACAAACCCGCCGAACATATCATCTATGCCGTCGCCAATCTTGAATATATTGTCATTAAATCTTGTGATGCCGGGATATTTTCTGAAGTCGTAATTCATTCTCCATATGTGTTCGCCGTCGGGGTCTTGCATTTCCTGTGCAAGATTAAGTATTTCATATTTATTCTTGCCCGTCGGATTAATGCGAAGGTCTAACTGGTCCACATCCGTTATCGGAACACCGTATTTATCCTTAACAATCAAATCATCCCAATTCTTTGGGATTTTACTTGTGTCAACAAGGTTGCCTTGCGCATCATAAATCCTTGTTTCTCCGGTTTCCAAATCTTTTTCTATTGCGTAGCGGGATACTGGTGTTAGTACTGGCATTCCTGATTTTTCATCGTCGCCGGATTCTGCTTCTTTAGTTTCTGCGCCGGGGGTCTTGCTCTTATCTACCAAAGCGTATAGTCCTTCGTAGTCTATTACTTCTTGAGGGTTCCGGGTGCCTTTCTGATTAAGGCCATCCCTGTAAATGTAAATGTTTGTTCTATTAATTGTTGGGTCTGCTATGTCGCCTGCATCTTCTATGCAGGCAGATGCTGCGGATGCTGCAAGAATTGGCGGAACTGCTTTTTCTATGCTGCCTGATTTGCCTTCTGATTCAGTTTCTCTTGAAGCGGATGTGTCCGGCGATGCTGCTTTGTTGTGCGCCATATTTGCCGCATCCTTTTTCATTGTGTCTTCAAGTATCATCTCTGCGAGCATGTATGCTGGTAGCATTTGCATTCCTACATTGGAGTATGGGTTGGAATCTGTAAATTCATGATATATCTGGTCAATGGCATCTTGTGTCTCAGCAGGCAGCTTATCATGTGCATATGCGCCTCCTGCAATGGCCAGATTTATTGCGACAAGTCCACCTGCAACTTTTAATGTATTTGTTATATCTTTCTCTGAAACATGCAGTAGAGAGCCGTATCGTGCTTTTGGCATTGCATTCAGGAATGTTTCGCTGTATTTTTCAGGTTCGGTAATCTCGCGGTTTGTTCTCCATATTTCATTCAAGTTAATGTCTGCCATATCTTGCACCTCAGATAGTATTATTTTT
>JAFCBW010000203.1 GCA_017610525.1 Candidatus Nanohalarchaeota archaeon
CCAAACCACACAGAACAGCAAAATCAACAGACAAACCACATCCAAAACAACGTGATAACTATGAAAATACTAGTAACAGGCGGCGCAGGATGCATCGGCTCACACATCGTAGACGAGCTCCTCGAAAAAGGCCACGAGATAAGAATCCTCGACAATCTCGAACCGCAGGTATACGGCCAGACAAACAAACCCCCGGAATATCTCTCAAAAAACAAAGAATTCCAGCAAGGCACAATCACAGACAAAAAAGACCTAGAAAAAGCAATACAAGACATAGAAATAATATTCCACGATGCAGCAATGGTAGGCGTCGGCCAGTCAATGTACCAGATCTCAAGATACATAAACACAAACACTTTGGGCACAGCAAAACTTCTGGACACCCTCGTAAACAAGGAAAACAGCGTAAAAAAGCTAATCGTCGCATCCTCAATGTCAAACTACGGCGAAGGAAAATACGAATGCCCAGACTGTGGAACAATCAGCCCAAAACTAAGACCCGAAAAACAGCTAAAAGACCATAATTGGGAAGTCAAATGCCCTAAATGCAATAAACCCCTAAAACCCATACCAACAGACGAAACAAAACCACTGCACTCAACATCAATCTATGCCATGACAAAAAAACATCAGGAAGAGATGAGCATCCTCATCGGAAAAACATACGGAATCCCCACAGTCGCCCTGAGATACTTCAACACCTATGGACCAAGACAGGCCCTCTCAAACCCATACACTGGCGTCGCCGCCATCTTCTCATCAAGAATTAAAAACAACAACCCCCCATTAATCTACGAAGACGGTCTGCAACTGCGCGACTTCATATTCGTAAAAGACATAGCAAAAGCAAACATACTCGCAATGGAAAAAAGCGCAGCAAACTACGGGATATTCAACGTCGGAACAGGAACACCGACAAGCATCCTGAACATCGCAGACACATTGACCAAACTCTACAACAAAAACATGAAACCGGAAATCGTGAACAAATTCCGCGCAGGCGACATAAGGCACTGCTACGCAGACATCACAAAAATCAAAACAAAACTGGGCTACAAACCATCATACACCCTCGAACAAGGTATGAGAGAACTCGTAACATGGGCAGAAAAAGAAAACGCAATAGACACAGTAGAAAAAGCAAACAAAGAACTCGAAGAAAAAGGACTGGTCGAAAAGTAAGCACAATTGTGTGATTCTATGCGCATCCTATACTTCGGTCCCTACAACAAAAACTACGCGAGAAACAAAGTATTGATGAAAAGTGCAAAAGAAAACAACATAACACTCATCGAATGCAGCAGTCAGAAAAACATAAAAACAAGATTCTTCACACTAATAAAAAAAGCCATCAAAAAAGACTTCGACATAATATTCTCAGCCTACCCAAGCCACATCGACATGTTCGCAGCAAAAATAATCTCCATAGTAAAAAAGAAACCAATCATATTCGACGCATTCATATCAACCTACGATACAATGATAAACGAATGGAAATACGGGACAAGATATAGTCTAAAAGGCATCTACTACCACTGGCTTGACAAAACATCATGCAAACTAGCCAATCTTGTACTTCTCGACACCGAAGAGCACATAGACTACTTCGTAAAAGAATTCAACTTAAAAAGAAACAAATTCGCATGCATTCCAATTGGCGCAGACGAAACAATATTCCACCCACGCAAAAAAACAAAAACATCCAAAAAATTCCAGATACTCTACTACGGCCACACAAACCCCCTCCATGGCTTCCAGCACATCGTAGAAGCCGCAAAACTACTAAAAAACGAAAAAGACATAGAATTCCTGTTCATAGGAGACAACCGGTGGTTCAGATATGAAAGAGACAAAAACAATGACCTCAAAAACGTAAAATTCCAAAACGCAGTCCCATTTAAAGAAATCCCACACTACATCGCAAATGCAGACATCTGCCTCGGTGTATTCGGCACAACAATAAAAGCCCAAAACGTAATCCCAAACAAGGCCTACGAAATCATTGCAATGCAAAAGCCCCTG
>JAFCBW010000204.1 GCA_017610525.1 Candidatus Nanohalarchaeota archaeon
AATAAATGAGCAAACATTACCAAAAACCAAATTGCCTTGATCTATCCTGGAAAATCTTCGATTTTCTGGATGGTAAAAATCGCAGATTTTTAAGCATATGGCAAGGCACTGCACTCAAATAATTAGTGCCTTGACTATATCTTACAGGATTTTGAGCAACTTCTTCGATTTTATCCTTAATCCTGCCCTGGAACTGTTTGTCAACTTTCCTGAAATCCTTTGAGAACTCAGCGGTCGGCAGTATTTGATAATTCATTCCAATCAACAAACTCCCTGTTTGCAATCTGTTGTCTTGCTTTTTTGTATGAATCCATGAACTCAGTATCGCTCATCAACTCGAGAGATTCAACTATTGTGTCAAATTCATCTTTAACTCTGACAAGATAGGATATTGCCTCTCTTGTGACCATTACACATTCTGTTGCCGTATTAGATATATGGGCGCCCATTATTTAATAAACTTTATCCGATAATCGCGCAGATTCATGAAACTCTGTTTTTCCCGGCATGATGCTTGCATGGTTCTTTTAGAGTATTTCTGGAGACCTTTACATATGTTCGGGGGGCTCGGGATTGCATCCGGGGATGTAGTATTTCTTTTAGGCGCATGTTCTGGGACGTTGATCTTTCAGACACCTTTCAGCAGATGCGCGCGCATCAATCACACCAAACCCTTTATAAACTTATCACTACAGAACTGTAACAGAAACATATAAACCTAAGCGCTGATGATTATCTATGGATCTTAAGACCATTTTCAACAAAAAAGGCTTCAGGGACTTAATCATCAAATCAGTTGTCTTTGTAGGTCTGCTTACCCTGATGCAGGTTCTTATCCAGCCGCTATCTGCGGCCACTCCTCTTCCTGAGATATTTAAGCCGTTTTCACTGATTTATCTTGAAGACACAATTCTCTTTGTCTTTGCAATTTTTGCAGCCTACAACTGGAAAAATCTGGTTGATATTAAGAAGTATCGCATGATGGTGAGTGACCTGCTTTTCGTTCCTCTGGGCGCGCTTTTTGTAGGCGCATATTATGCCCTGAAATTTTCACTCAATACCTCACAGTTCTGGTTTGAGCATGTATGGGCATTCATTGCCCTCAAGTATTTGTTTTTGTCGCTCATGGTCATGTCTTTTTTTATAGCTGCATTTGGTAGAAAGATGATCCACGGCCAGTACAGGATATATAAAAAGCAGATACCTTATCTTTTGGGTGTTGCTTTGGGATACTGGATGATATCATCCTTCATAGAGGGCATGTGGCATGTATTCAGCGGCACAGTAGCATGGCTGGTATATTCCCTTCTAAAGATAGGTTATCCCGGTGCTTCCATGACACCGAGTGCTGATGGGCCTGCTATTGTAGTAGGGAGCTTCGGCGCAAGAATAGGCTCCCTGTGTTCAGGCATTGAGTCCATGATGCTTTTCAGCGCCCTGTTTGTGATCATCATCGCCATTGATTTCAAAAAGATTGACCTAAAAAGAGCTTTTATATTATTCTTTCCTGCGCTGGCAGGCGTATTCCTCTTGAATGTATTGCGCATCTGGCTTTTGTTTCTGGTTGCCATCAATATCTCAAGAGACATTGCAGTCGGCATGTTTCATACCAATGCCGGCTATATCCTTTTCTGCGCATACTTCTTCATGTTCCTGTGGTTCGTATACCCGTGGATGATTGTGAAAAAAGCAAAAGTATGATGCATTCATGCCGAATTTTGCTGCAATGAGTGTGCAGGCCCCTGCCCGGCTAACTTTTAAATAATTTGTACGCGTTATGTATCTGTATGAATATCATCTTTACAAGGCATGCAGAAGAAAAGTTAGAAGAGAGAAAAATAAGCAGATAGTTCGTAATTTCTGCATTGGATACACCGGATTGTATTGTGGATTCAAAATTCGGAAGAAAAATCATACATAAACTAATAAATGATAAGCTACTAAGGATAGTCTGTAGTTTTCAGGCAGATGACTGTATTGTTGTAACTCTGTATTACACAA
>JAFCBW010000066.1 GCA_017610525.1 Candidatus Nanohalarchaeota archaeon
TATCACAACCAGCCTTGTTGACTTAGGTAATTTGTCCAGTACTGAGGGGTCTGTGCGCGCGCAATGAGAACAGCCAATACCTGTAAAATATACAGCACATATATCCGGGGTATCCTGTGCGAAAACCCGGGCTTGCGGAAGTGCAGCTAACATGCCTGTTGCTATCACGCACAACATAAAATATCTTACAATATCTATCTTCAATTAAACCACAACAATATTCATGCCTGAAACACCTTATAAGTGTTTGTATCAAAAACTGAAATCACTCATATCCACGCAAAAAAAGCTCCGCCAGATCATCAGACAACCTAATCTCATTAGTCATCCCGTTCTTTGTCTTCTCAACAATCCCCTTACTTTCAAACACCTTCAGGCACCGCGAAACTTTCACCCTCGAGAGGCCTGTACTCCGGCAAAGTCCAGACTGCGTAATCCGGCCGTTCGCATCAACCAGGCACTTCAAAATCTTTCTCTGCTCATTGTCAAGAAACTTATATGTCGCACTTGCGTCCTTCCTGATCTTGACAATTTTTCTCTCATACTTCTCAGAAATAAAATAATACGTCAGGCTCCCCACAAACATCCCAAAAAGAGATACAAGCACAAGAGACAAAGAAACCTCATTCCTGACTCTGCAATCAACATCACAAAGAACAGAATCATTCAGATAGGTTATGCCAAAAAAAAGCACAACTGCAAAACCAGTAACAATCCCGACAATCAGCCATAACCGGACAAACTTATTACTTCCAACCATATAATCATCAGACAATATAGACATCAAGATTTATGAATCTATAGCCTTCATGCAGCGCCTGAAATCAATCATATACCCTTTAGCACACCCTCATCCTCAAGTGCGCGAACGAGGCCATCAAAAATCTCTTTGTATGCGGGGCTGAACTCTATCACGGGCACAAGATTTACAAGCGCATCCATGAAACACTTGTCGTACCTGAGCTTTGAGAGAACCCTTATGCCTTTATTCTTTGCAAAATCCTCTATTTTACGGGTATACTCCGGATTCAGGTCGAACTTATTGATGACAATGCCGTAGGGGATGTTGAAATGATTCACGACACTGAGCGCTCTTTTCAGATCACTGAAGCCGGAGGGTGTCGGCTCACATACGCCGATGACATAGCCACTTCCTGCAACTGATGCGATCACAGGGCATCCTATGCCTGCTGCTGCGTCCACGAGCATCATGTCCGCATGTTTCGAGATGTCATGCGCCAGCTCTTTTACTCTTGAGACAACCTTTCCTGAGCCGGATTCACCCATCTCAAGCTGGCCTGAAACAACTGTAAACCCGTATTTTGTCTTGCCATGACCTATCATGGCATTTGAGACATCATATAGCTCTATTGCATTGGATGGGCATATCATCTCACACACACCGCATCCCTCGCATCCAAACTCTTTGAATAGCGGTATTTTCTTTGCACCATCCCAGCCAATTGCATCAAAATAACACTCAGAAACACATTTTCTGCATGATGTGCATTTGCTTAAATCAACGCGGGCCTTCTGGTTAGTTGAGATGCTTTTCCACATCTCAAAATCACCTGTGTCCATGCCGAATACGAGTGCCAGGTTGGATGCGTCTACATCGCAGTCTGCGCAAACTATTTTTTTCTTTTTGGAGAGCGCTATTGCAAGCGAGGCTGTGATGCTGCTTTTTCCTACACCGCCTTTTCCTGAAAGTATTGTTACCTGCTTCATGCTGACCCCTCAATCCATGCAGTAATCTTTTCAATGCTTTTGTGCTTTACAGGAACTGCGTTTGAATAATCCATCATGATTTTCTTACTGTAAGGCACTTTTGCAAAAACAGCCTTTCTGTACTTTGAGACAACCGCATCAACAATTTTGTCCCGGCCCGTCTCATACCTGTTGACCACAATCTCAAAATCTATTTTCATCCGCGAAAGCAGTTTGCATATCAGCTCAAGATCATGCGCTCCAAGCGGTGTCGGCTCAGTGATGCAAAGCGCAGCATCGCAGACCCCGAGAGCGGCAATGACATCGCAATGCGTGCCCGCAGCTGTATCGACAATAATATGATCATATTTACCCTTATCTGCGGCAATTATTTCGCATGCTTTCGCAACTACTATCTCTGAGACTGGCTCGTTTATCTCAAGCTCGCACGACAGAAGATCAATCCCAAAGTTGCTGCCTTTATATATTGCGCCGACTACTTTTTCGTCCCATGAGATCGCATCACGCGGGCATTCTATGACGCATGCTCCGCAGCCATTGCACTGCTTTGCCATGAACATGGGCGCGCTTCCTTCCACACAGACAATCGCATTATTCCTGCATACTTTTGCGCATTTCCCGCAGTTGTCACATTTATCAAGGCCCCATTTCGCGATCCTCTGGAAAACCTCGCAAGCCTGCTTTCTTTCGATTCCCAAAAGCAGGTGGTCATTGGGGCAGTCTGCATCCATATCGCAAAGAAGCACTTTTTTGCCTCTTCTGGCAAGTTCTACTGCAACTGCTGTTGCGACAGTGGACTTACCTGTCCCGCCTTTCCCGCCTGTAATACCTATTATTTTCATAATACCACGTAATAGTCTTTTTTATCCAATACCTTTAAACCCAGGACACCCCTGCCTATAAGCTTATCCAGCACGACGGCAGGGTCACTTCCATCAAACCTTGAAATTATCTCTTCTCTTGTGCACGGTCTTCTCAAAAGAAGGTCAGTCATCTCTGCTGCCAATTTGTCTTGTGAGATATTTCTGTTGACTTTTTTCTGTTCTTTTTCACTGAAATACCGGGCTTTGATCCCGCACTCTTCTGATATTCTCTCTGCGATCCCCGATAACTTTTTTGAATCAACCGGGCGCAGGTTCTCATCATCTGAGGGACGGGTGACAGTTCCAAGCAGGACCTCAATCGGCCTTGACTTGTTTATGTCACGGTAGACGTCCATTAGAGCGCCTATTGTGTCATCATCTGCATTGGTTGTATTGGCGCATGAAAATACCAGTGTCTGGATGCATACTTTTGTGTTGATTGATTTGATTCCACCTATGATGTCTGCTAACCTGATACCTTTTGCGGGCTGGTTTATCTTTTCAAACAAGTCCTGCGTGGGGGCGTCAATCTTTGCGATGACGACATCGCACATATCAAGACCGGCCCTTACATCTTTTCTGGGTGCAAAACATGCGTTTGTAAGTACTGCTATCGGTATGTTGCACATCTCTTTGATTCTTTTTGCGGCCTGTCCCAGATTCAGATTCAGTGTGGGCTCGCCCTGTCCTGAAAATGTGATATAGTCTGGTTTTGTTTCATCTATCTTCGCAAAAAGATTATCAAAGTCTTTTGTGGGCAGATCCACCTGTACCGGTTCTGACATCCGGGTGCCTTTGTGTCCAAGATGGCAGTAGAGGCAGTTAAACGGGCAGGCTTTGGAGTATCCTGGTGGTGCATCGACAAGATCAACGCCAAGGGAGTTTCCAAGCCTCCATGAAGGAACCGGTCCGTATATCTTCATATTATTCATCGTGCCCTTTGCAGTCTTCTTCTGCGCCCTCGTGGCCGTCTTCTTTGCGCACGCCGTACCCGCGCCCGGCACCGGGTGTGCATGTGCCTGCGCTGCCCTCTAGTTTGCCTTCGGCGTATTTTTTGATGACGTCATCTATGTTCCCGCTGATTCCGACGATAAGCTCAATATTGAACTGCCTGAAAAAGTCCTGCGCACGGAATCCTGCGCCGCCGGCAATCATAACATTTACACCCATATCATGAAAAATTTTGGGTAAAGACCCTGCGCTGTCATGCCCGGGGTTCTCAATCACTTCCTTTTTTGTGACCTTTCCATCCTCTACATCCGCAATCGTAAACTGGGGGCACCTGCCGAAATGTTCTGATACATTTCCATTGTCTGTTGATATTGCTATTTTCATCTATATCACCATAAGTTTATTTATTCATACCAAAATGAGATGGTACGGTCTCTGTAAGTTCTGCCAGTTTCCCGTCTGCCAGTGCTGTCAGCGCATCCTCTACTGGTCCTGATGCCTGGTATACAGGAATTCCAAGCCCCTTGATGACCTGCGATGCATTGGGTCCCAGGTTGCCTGTTATGATCTTGTCCGGCTTCATGTTGCCTACCTGCTGTGCTGCTGCGATTCCTGCGCCCTGTCCCTGCATTGCGCCCTTGTTTTTTTCGCATGCAACGTTTGTGATCTTATTGTCTTCTACTTCTACAGCAAGAAAATACGCGCATCTTCCGAAACGCCCGTCAACGTCACTTTTGATGTCTTCTCCAGTTGAACTTATTACGATTTTCATATCTATACGCCTCCGTTTCTATGATTTTTGATTGCAATCAATCAAAAAGCCTGGAAATTATCCAATTTAATCGATATTTCCATGATTTTATTCATTAAACATTATATATCACTGCCTGCAGTGGAGCAAAATCTTAACACTCCGCTGCTATCAGTGATCAGAGAGATTACTTTTTCAGGTCTTCGAGTTGTCTTTCAATCTCTTTCAGCCTCTCTTCTGCTGCAGCTTTCTGCTGCTCCAGAGTTTTCACCTGCTGCTCTTTTGAGAGTTCGCGGGCCAAAGGCGCGGTGTCTGTGGGAATTGCGCGCGCAAAGCCTCTTCCTCTACCAAATCCTCTGCCCATACCGAAAGAGCCTCGCATGGGGGTCGCGCTGCCTTCTACACAATAGCCCATTCCTCTTCCTGTCATCGGTCCTTCTCCCCTGGGTCCTGTCCTGTCTCCGCCTGGCATATCTATCACCTTTTTTGTTTTTTATCCTCTTGTCATCTGTGCTCCGCACTTAGGGCATTTCATCTGTACGCACGGCTGTCCTCTTGTATGCGGCTCTTCGTGTCCGCATGCAGGGCACTTGCACTTATCCGGCGCAGCGCCAAATCCTGCACCGCGGCCTCTGCCCATTCCTCTGCCGAACCCTGCTGGTCCTTGTCCATTTCCACCTGGCATAATATATACACCTCCTTGTATTCTTATTGCTTTTCCATTGACAATCGCATCTGCAATCTTCTGCCTTGCTTCTGCAAGAGTCCTTTGGAATGTCGATTGATGGAATCCCATCTTGTGCGCCGCTTGTGTCTGGTTCATTTTGCATAAGTCACTGAGCCTTATGCATTCAAGCTCGTCGACAGCCAGGATAATCTCCTCAAGGTTTGAGAGAGGAATTGCCTGGGGCTTGAAATAGGTTACGGTTGGCTTATGTTCGACTATTCTTTGTTTACGCGGGCGCACCATTATGCATTATTATGCGTAATGTTATTTAAAGGTTTCGGAGGAGTTCAGTTTTGCCGGAATAATGTGTTTTTGTGGATAACTTCATATATAAGCACATGCTAATAAGGCATATACTTATATCAATGATGTATATAAAATGACTCAAACAACAATGCTGCATAAAGAAAATATCGGGCATTCCCCTAATTTAAATACTGTCCTTATGGTGGAAGATATTCTTAAAGAAGCTGAAGAGGTTATGACTCTTGCAGAATTGAAAAGAAGACTCCCTAAAAAAGTAATGCACCAAACTTTGCTCCAGATATTAGATTATTTGCAATTAAGTGGAAAAATAATTATCGGAACAAAAGGTATTCTCTGGGTTTTTACACCCAGAAAAGAATTAGACGAATTAATAAGAAGAGGAACAGAGATATGAATAAGCCAGTAAGAATAATTCTTTTGGATGAAGCTGAAAAAGAATACAAGAAAAAACGAAACAATACCCAGACACGACACTAAATCCCAACGACAAAACACATCATCCATAAATTTCACTTTTAAATAGTTGAAAAGCCATATAGTATGTTATGGCGCTCAATAGTACGGAAATCATAACGAACACCTTTTCAAACAACTACATAGAAGACCAGTTTCTGGTGCCGATAGTATTCTTTGTTCTGACATACATTGTCCTGAAGTTCTTTAAATTCGTAATCATCAGCAAACTAAAGATACTATCCAAAAGAACAAAAACAGATATTGACGATATAATCATAAAAATTATAGATGACATCCACTGGCCGTTCTATATCTTCATAGCGCTTTACGCGGCTGTAAAATCGTCCGGAATCAGCGGGGCAATTGATACTTTCATGGATACTGCAGCATTCATTGCAATTGTCTATTACGCAACCGATGCCATCCAGACGGTAATCAAATTCACTACCCAAAAACTAATCAAAAGAAGGCAAAGAGAGCAAAAGCAGATAGATACATCTGTAATTGACTTTTTAAGCGGCCTTTTAAAGGGAATCATGTGGCTGATTGCAGCACTTATTGTTGTGTCGAACATGGGCTACGACATCACAACACTCATCGCAGGCATGGGTATAGTAGGAATCGCTATTGCTTTTGCCCTGCAGAATGTACTTACGGATATCTTTGCATCATTTTCAATATATTTTGATAAGCCGTTCCGCGTCGGGGACTTCATCATCATCGGAAGCGATATGGGTACTGTCAAGAAAATAGGGATAAAGACCACAAGAATCGAGAGCCTGTGGGGGCAGGAAATCGTGGTC
>JAFCBW010000067.1 GCA_017610525.1 Candidatus Nanohalarchaeota archaeon
ATTTTGAAAATTGGTACCCAATTTCCAATTTTCGAAATTCGTAATTTGTGAACATTTCGAAAATCCAGAAAATCGGAGATTTTCCTGAATAGATGAAGGCAAATTGATTTTTGGTGATGTTTGCTCATTTATTTATGCCTTCACTATACAACTAATAAAAAGGTGGTCAAGGCACGAATAAGCTACAGGTGCCTTGACATATAATTTATAATTTAGTTTTTATTTTTTATTTCCATAACCAGCCTAGCAAGCCCTTACTTTTCTTCTCAGATTCTGCCAGTTCCTGCAGCCTTGCCTGTTCCTGTTCCATTTGCTGAATTTGCTCATGCATCATTGCTTTGACTTCTTCACTGCTGTCGGATTGGTCTTTCAGCTGTTTAAGCTCTTTGATACGTTGCCGGTTTTGGGTCACTTCTGTTTCAAGTTCTTGTGCAGCTTTAGCGTCTCCTCCTGCAAAGAATCTGGTAATGCTGCTTCTTGTCTGGATTTTTTCTTCGGATTTTATTGTTGCCTGAACTGAATTGTCGAAATTTTTAGCGATTTCTGAGACTTGTGGTCCTGATCCTCCAAGCATATTTGCCATCTGGGAAAGTGTCTGGGCAGCAATCCTTACCTGGTTTTGGTTCTGCAATGCCTGTTGATTTTTACCTTCGGAACCTTCTGCTTCGTTATGCATTTGTTGTTTCTTCTGTTCCATCTCCTGCATGATATCATTTATCTGGGCTCTTACCTGCTCTTGTGCCTGTACCTGTTGAACTTCTCCCTGATTCTTTGTCTGCTGGTCGGTATTGACTTTTTGGCCTTCACCGGTATCCTGGCCAAGTGGATCTATTTCTGGTTGCTGATTCGTTCCCTGTCCCGGTTCTCCTATCTCCGTATTTTCACTTCCTGTTCCCGGTTCAGGTATACCTTGCCCTTGTGCAAAAACAAGAGAGGACAGCATCAGAAGTCCTATTACTAAAACAAATGTTTTTTTTATCATTTTTATCTCCCCACTAAAGTTTATTTAATGGTTATAGTTATGTTTGCCGGTATTTAAAGTTTTGTTGAATAATGTGACAAAAAATAGGCATGCCAATTAAGATATGTTGGATGTATCTGTAAGTGTGGGATGAAATCTTTGTTTCGGTGGATGCCTTCCTATTTCGAAGGCTATTAAAACTTTATATAGGGGTTAGTGTTATAGTAAGTGTTATAGTAAGATGAATGAGTAGATGTTATGCTGAATGACAGAGTATGTGCTTTTTGTGCGCTCTTTGTGTGTTGAATGAAATTAAAATAAATGAGACGGTGATGTGATATGGGTTTTGTGAAAGCGGTTCTTGGCTTGTTTGAGTCTCCTAATGAGACTATTAAAGGCCTTAAGAATAATCCGGATGGCGCGAAGATGTTTTTTGGGGCCATGATATTTTTTTCTGCGATATACGGGCTTGTATATGGATTTCTCGTGGGTGGTGCGTCTAGCTCTGCGTGGTATCTGATTAAGTTTCCGGCTACTCTTTTTTTGACGGGGCTTGTGCCCTATGTTACACTATATATTATTGTTAAGGTGTTTGGTATTAAGATGAGTCCCGGGGATCTTGTGGCATCGCTTTCAATCACTTTTGCGGTTACCATGATTGTGGCTATTGCAATTTTACCTTTGAATGTCCTATATACATATACCGGGCATTCTCCTGCTGTCATACATTCGTTTTCGCTTTTTATTGCGATAATTGCGGGGCTTATATATCTTGCGAAGACTTTCAGGATTCTTGGCTCTGCTGAGGAAGGGACTGCGATTGTTGCTATGCTTATCTCTGCTGTTATTATTCTTTTTGTGATGACGCAGTTTGTGGACCTGTTTTTCAATATATCCGGTGCTACGGCTCAATCGGGGTTCATTATGGAGGATATGATGATGAATACTGCGCAGAGGGCAAGTATTGTCAAATAGGTGGTTTTTATGGCTCGAAGAATTGTTGGCGCGCTTATGGTTTTGCTTGTGGTTAGTCTTTTTGCACAGGCAGCATATAGTGACAGCTGGTTCCATTATAAAACGTATGACAGGGAAGTAGATGTTTATTCAGACGGGAGTTATAAGGTGTTTGAGACTATTGAGATACTCGGTATGAATGACGGTACTGCGCATGTTGAGCTTGGCTCGAATTTTGTTGTGAAGAGTGTGAAGGTGTCTTCTGATTCAGGGAAGACATGGATCACTGTTGGTGAGAGTAATTATATTGAGGGGAATGTGCTGAAATATGTTGTTTTGAAGGATAAAAATTACAGGATACAGGTGCGCGGTGAAGGTGTAGGTGCATTGAGTTCTTTTAGCTCATCTGTTCCGTCAGGTGTTGATCAAGTGTTTATGAAGGTCAATTTCAGGTTTGATGATGTTTTCATGAGTGCTGTGAGTCCTGTTCCCATGCACAAGGGAGATAGTAGTGTTGAGTGGCGATTTATGGATAAGTATGCGAAGACTGTGAGTGTGTCTTTCGGGACTGTGAATAATGATGCCAAGGTTGATGCTGCTTGTGATGCGCTTGTGCTTGCCGGTTCTTTGAATAAGGTGACGCTGTTCTGTGATGTGAGTGCAGGTGAGCTTATAAACCGCCTTTCGATTAATGTGCCTGCTGGTCTTGAGTTCAGCTCGTTTGATGATGAGGGGTTTGAGGTTGTGTCTTCTGATCCGGTTGTTATAAATGCGAAGACTCCTGCAAAATCGTTTAGGATTTCTGATATGGAGTTTGTTATGTCCGGGGATGCTTTTGCTTCGATGCCTTCTTTTTCGAATGCAGGGGTTATGGATTATAATGTTGCTCTTTATTCTTCTGAGAGTTACAAGGTCGATAATGTTGAGTCCACGCTTACAAGGATTACGAAGTACGAGGCGGGGTTTTTGAGCAGGATATCAGGGTATGTGCCATCAGGATATAATCTTGATAGCCTGTATACTGGAAAGTCTGGTGGCTCTTTGAGTTTTGATAAGGAGAAGCTGAAGGAGAAGGAGCATCTTGCGACTAATATTAATAGTGTTAATTTTGATGTTTTCCCGACCAAGAGAGGGTTTGCGATTGTGAAGGCGAATTATCAGGTTGTGAATACTGAGACAGGTAAATATCTTGAGATTGAGCTTCCGGATAATTCTGTGTTCTGGGGAGCTATTGTTAATTCAGAGCCGGAGAAGGCGTATGGTGAAGGTAATGTTGTTGAGGTGCCGCTCCCGGTATCTTCAAAGTATGGGAACAGCTACCAGGCTATACGGATGACTCTTTTGTATGTTGTGACTGGCGATGTGTTCTCTGATGATATCTATTCACAATATAATCTTATTTTGCCGACGCATAAGGCGCCGGTAACGAATATGAATATCAAGATTGGGCTGCCGGAATGGTTTATCTATTGGAAATCAGATGTTGTTCCTGAAATGGATGCGCAACTGATTACGTATACGCCAAGGCGCGTGTATTATGATAATGTGATTGATTTTGATGCTATCGGCGGTGCGCGAAAGGCGATGAACGTGCAGGTTGAGCAGATGTCTATGGAGGCACCAGTACAGAGAGTACAGTTGAGTATGCATGGCACTCCTGTGACTGTCCAGATTCCTGAAATGAAGAAGTATCTCCAGGTCACTGGCGGCGGGGAGGCAATCATCATGCCTGAGGAATCTGTGAGGGTCACGATATACGGGTTCCAGCAAAAAGGAATGTATGGTGTGTATGTTCTGATTGCGACTGTTCTTCTTTTTGTGGTTATCCGGAAGAGGAAGAAGATTAAGAAACTTGTCTGGTGAATGTATATATGGCTGGTTTTTTGATTTTTTGGATTATAGGGCTTGCTGTGGGTTTAGCTGTGCTTTTTGGGGCGTTTCTGATTCTGAGGATGTGTCTTTTCGGGAGCAAGGAATTGTCGCATGGCAAGGTGACGATGATCCGGGGAGGTTCTGTCCTGGCTGTGGCTCTTCTGGCGCTTGGTTTTTTTTATGTGCCGCTTGTCAATTACTGGACCCTGAGCGAGGTGCTTAATGTACATGGCCGCATCGGTAATGTCCAGTATGTCGGGTCGGATTTTGACGGGTTTTTGCTTGTTGTTGATGATAAGGGCAGGTTTATGCCTGAAAGTTCGGTTGTGCTTGAATTCCAGCCGCGTATGAGCGGCGGGGTTGCTGAGCGGATGGCAGGTGTTTCGAATGTCAATGGTCTTGTTGTGTTTGATGATGTTGTGCCTGAACTCAGAGCGGGAATGTATAATGTAGTGATAAATGCAGAGAATCACGGCAGAAAGAGAGTGACCAATACTCAAATTGAGGTGCGTTCGGCACCTTTGAGAATGTACCTGTATTCTGACAGGAAGATATACAAACCAGGGCATACTGTGCATTTCGCCGGTTATGTGTGGGAGAGGTCTTCTGATTCTTTTGCGCCGTTCTCTTTTGAAGCGGTCAATGTCTCTGTTAAGAATGATGAGGGGCTTGTGATCTATAAAAAAGAGATGGAGACTGATGATTACGGGCAAATCACACTTGATTTCCCGCTTTCTGTTACTCTTCGCGAAGGGACATATTCTTTTGAGGTGCAGGCAGAGGCTATGCGCGAGAGTTATGATGTTTTTGTAGAGAAGTATGAGAAGCCGACTATCAATCTTGATATCAGTACTAAAAGCTGGGTTGTCAGGGGGGAGAATCTGGATGTGGATTTTCTTGCAAGCTATCTTTTTGGTGAGCCGGTGGCTGAAGGCTATCTTGAGATCAGTGTTTATTCTATGAGCCAACTTTCGCGGAAAGTCAGTGAGACTGTAAAGGTGCATGATGGGAGGTATAAGTATGCGTTTGATACGAGTCTGCTGCACTATCAAAGCCCGAGGGATTCTCTTGTTATAGAGGGGAAGATTACTGATGCTGCAAGCGGTGAGGTGAGGTCTGAGGAGAAGAGTGTGCTGGTTGTTGATAGCGGCCTTTTGCTTGAGGTTTTGCCTGATGTGAATGCTTATGGTGCAGGGGATCTTGTGAATGTGGGGATTGCTGCTCTAAAGCCAGATGGGGTGCCTGCATCGGATGTTGATTCGAAAATTACTGTGACAAAGTATTATAATGGGCAATCGTCTATTGTGTTTTCTGAGGATAAGCGGTTTAGCGGTGAGTATAATTATGTGTTTAATTACCCACAGGATGCTGATTATCTTACTGTGCAGGTTACGGGAACACATGGTGCGTATTCTGCGTCTGCTGTGGGGCATATTAATTTCAGGCCGGATAATTACTGGAATTGCAGGGGCATGTGTGATACCAGGAATGTGCCTGAGAGGTATAAGAGAGATATTGTTGTTGAGGCGGATAAGGCAGACTACGGGCGTGGTGAAAGAGTGGTTGCCAGTGTGTATGCGAGGAGCCATTATGCGAATAAGCCGGTTGTGGTTACTGTGAGTACCCCGTTTGGGAATACTCTTGGGACATTGAATCTTGATGATAATGCGAGGGGGGAGGTTGTGCTTGAGTATGATGATATTGCTCCTTTTGCTTCTGTGCAGGGATTTGTGTATAATAACGGGTTTGTTGAGTCTCTGCCAATGCATGTGAGTGCGTGCGCTGATAAGGAGGTTGATGTGAAGCTTGATTTTTTGCGCCGTGATTATAAGCCGGGAGATATCGTGGATCTTACTGTTGATACAGGGAAGGCGAATGCTCAGGTCACTCTCGGAGTTGTTGATGAGTCGATTATGCTTCTTAAGGATTATGAGTTCAGGCCGTTTGATGCGCTGTATTCTTTCGGGGAGGCAGGTGCGCTGAATAAAGTTGCGACGAGAAACCCGATGACGTCACAGGACGGATGGGTGTTTTTTGCTCTTGGGATACTTATTTTGGTTATTGTTTCAGGGTATGCTTTGCCTGTCAAGTATATCAAGGAGGGTAAGGCTGTGAGTGGTTATTCTGGGGCGGATAAGAGGTTCCTTGCTCTTGGTGTTGGCGGGATACTTCTGATAATTGTTACGTTTTTGCTTGGTATGATGGCTGATCTTGATAAGGAACCCGGTTTCTTTTTGTTAGGTGTTGGCAGCGTCATGATACTTGTTTCTGTGGTTGAGAGGGTGTATGGCGCTTTCAGGAAGGGGCGCGGCGGTAAGTGGCTTGCGGTTACCGGATTGGTTGGGGGGCTGATGTCTGCTTTGCCTATGCTTCTTGCGGTTCTTGAAGTGTATGAACCGGAAGAGGAGATTTTGCTGTTTTGGGTGCTTGGCATTATATTGCTGATTATCTCGTTTGTTGGGGAGGGGCTAAAGTATAGCGGCAGGTCTAGAAGTGTGACTGTTGTATCGTCGATACTAGTGATTGCATTTCTTGTTGTTAGTATTTTTTCAGTGTTCTTTATGAGTATGAATTCTATGTCTAAAATGAGTGCGGATGTGGCTTATGATGATATAGATATGATGCAATCGGGTAATGCGCCTTCAGCTATGGGAGGGCACTATGAAGGGATATTGACAGAGGAGTCGATGTGGAGAGACAAAGGTGTTGTTCCTGTTGATATCAAGATTAGGACCAGCTTTCCTGATACTGCT
>JAFCBW010000068.1 GCA_017610525.1 Candidatus Nanohalarchaeota archaeon
ATCCATTACCACGGCATGTGCAAATGCAAAAACATCTACAACAAGGATAATAGAAGATCCATACGCGAAGCCCTAAAATTCTCGTTTTACTTGATATTTCACTTCCTGAAGAATGACTACGACATTGTCGACTCAAATGAGTTCCCATACCTGCCAAATTTCATTGTCAAAGGATACTGCACTCTCAAAAAAAAGCCAATGATCATTACATGGCATGAAGTATGGGACCACCAGTGGCACAACTATCTTGAACACAATTTAGGCAAAGCAGGCAGGGTAATTGAAAAAGGAACCGTTAAACTGCCCGACATGATAATCGCTAACTCCAAAAAGACAAAAAAAGACCTGATATCAAAACTTGGTGTGAAGAGAAAGAAAATCACGATTATTCAGCCAACATTGCCGCCAGATATTTCGCATATACTCCCATCACCCGAAAAGTATGACCTTCTCTTTTGCGGGAGACTGATAAAAGAAAAGAACGTGGAACTACTGATAAAAGCAATGAAGAATCTTAATCCAAATGTGACATGCGCCATCATAGGAGACGGTCCAGAAAAAAAGAAACTGAAATCACTGGCAAAAACACACAAACTCGAAGACAGGATAGAATTCCTGGGCTTTTTAAATCGCCATGATGACGTCCTGTCCTACATGAAATCCTCAAAATTGTTCATCTTCCCATCATTGCGGGAAGGCTTCGGAACCGCAGTACTCGAAGCAAACGCCTGCGGGCTACCCGCAATCGTAATCGACAGCGACCACAACGCATCCAAACACCTTATTAAAGACAGAATCAATGGATTTATATGCAAAAACGACGCAGAAGCGCTCTCAAAGAAAATCACACATATCCTCAACAAAGAAGACTTAAGGGAAAAAATGGCAAAGAACTGCAAAAAGACCGCATCCACACACATACAATCTAAATCCACGCAAAAGATTGAAAAACTCTACAAAAGATTTACAAAACGAAAATTTTATAAGAATGCAAAAACAACAAGATAACCATGACAAAATTCTCTGACTTTCTCAACTTCAGAAAATTAATCACACCCACGATAGTAAAGGTAATATATGCTCTGGGCGCAGTTCTGATGACAGCCTCACTTCTAATAACAGGCATTGGAATGGTCGTATCTGAAAGCGCCAGAACCCTGCCCGGGGGCTACAGCATATTAGGATTCTTCGGCATCATAGTTCTGATTCTCATCAGTAATCTGGTATGGCGCATGTACTGCGAATTCATAATTATATTCTTCGGCATCCACGAAACCCTGCAGGACATCAAAAACAAGAAAAAGTAAAACCTACTCCAAAACCTTAACTGTATCTATCTTCCCATCCCCATCCATATCAAAACCGCGCACCAGGCATCCCCAGTTATCCTCCCCCGCATATTTTCCAAGGACCTTATCTGTATACCGTGTAAATGCTATAATCGCTGCCTTTGTACCGCCGTTCGTATTTCCTGCAATAAGAATAATACTCTTCTCAGTATTATTAGGATTCACAATTTTCGATATTATGCCAATATTATCGTCAGGATACGTTTTGTTCGTAACCTCTGAATATATTGACCTGTAAGGAAACTTATCTTCAAGATACCTTATAGGAAGATAGGGATTAAGCTCCTTTGTTATGATATTTGTAAGTATCCCGCCGACAAGGATAAGATTTTCATTGGTCTTATTCTCAGCCTTTATATCCACATCGAGGCGCGCGCAAAAATCCTTCGCAGTAACACCATATTGCCCCAAAAAGAGCCCCAACTCTATTGCATAATGGCCATCCCTTGACCGGACCTGTCGCGGGCCATGCGGATCAGGCGAACCGACCACAATCGTGGAATTAAGTCTTCCATTCGTCATATGAGGATAAAGGAATTGTTTCAGTTTGCTGGACTTGTTTGACTTTGGAAAATCTATTGTCTTCTCATCACCGCCGGGAAGATCAAGTGCAAAACCATAAGCAGTTGGAGCATAAAACTTCGCAAGAGCACCTTTCTTCTCGACCTTGCTAACCACCTTTATAATGCCATTCATCTCAAGTTGCCTGATATGATAGTACACCTTCTGCTCATGGATCTTCAGCCTCTTCGCAATCTGTGCCGGGTAAATCGGTCTCTCAGTAATCAATTTCAATATTTCCCAACGCTGATTATTAAGAAGGCCTTTGAGGTTTTCAGGATTAGTCTCAAGTTTAATTGTTTTCGAGTACAACACACCATTTCTTTCTTTAAGCAATCTGGCATTCATCATATCACCACTACAAATCAATTGTTACCAGTATCATCATTTTCATAATAATACACATAATTCCACCATAATCTTTATAAAGCTTACGCTTCTCCACTATAAACTAAATCATAGCGCTTGTATGCGTTTTTCAAAAAGGCTTTTAAAGATAATGCGATAATATAAGCAAGGTAATCATACATGTGCGGAATTATTGGATACAGAGGAAAAAAAGACGCATCAAAAGTATTATTTGAAGGGCTAAAAAAACTATCATACAGGGGTTATGATTCATGGGGCCTTTGCACCTCATCTGAAAACAGGTTTAGCATATCCAAAGCAACCGGAAACATCGAACATACAGACATTGATTTCAGCATGTTCGCAGGCCATCTAGGGATAGGACACACGCGCTGGGCAACTCACGGAGGAGTATCTGAAGCGAATGCGCATCCGCATTTATGCTCTCTTGAAAAGGTTGCTGTCGTTCACAACGGAGTTATTGAAAACTTCCAGGCCCTGAGAACTGAATTAAAATCAAAAGGCCATAAGTTCAAAAGCGAAACAGATACAGAAGTGATACCTCACCTCATCAGGGAATATATGAACCAGGACAATGGCTTTGTAGATGCCGTGAGATCTGCTCTTTTAAGGATTGAAGGCAGTTTTGCTGTTGTTGCCATTAATACAGAAGATGACACCATGGTTGCATCAAGAAGAGGCTCGCCTCTCGTTGTCGGCATGGGAGATAATGAATATTTCGCAGCATCAGACATTCCCGCGTTTCTTGAGCACACAAAAAGTGTCATGTATCTTTATGATAACGATGTCGCCATTATCAATGACGGCGTCTATGTTTACAACCTATCTGACATGCAGCCTGTCCGGCGCGAAGTCGACAGTATTGAATGGGATGTTGAGAAGTCAATGAAAGGCGATTTTTCGCACTTTATGCTAAAGGAAATCGCAGAGCAAAGCGAAACAATCATGAGAGCATCAGAACAGGACATAGAAACAATAAAAAAAATCGCAACCCAAATCAATAATGCAAAAGGCGTATTTTTCATCGCATGCGGATCATCTTATCACGCCTGCCTGTCTGCAAGCTACATTTTTTCCGCTGTTGCAAAGATGCACATCAATGTTGTATATGCATCCGAATTTAGATATTATAAAGATTTCTTATGCAATGAAACACTTGTGGTTGCGGTGTCGCAGTCTGGTGAGACTGCTGACGTGCTTGACGCCGTAAAGACCGCAAAAGAAAAAGGCAGCAAGGTACTCTCAATTGTCAATACCCTGGGCTCAAGCCTGATGAGGACCTCCCATCATACACTTCACATGAATGCAGGACCGGAAATCTGCGTACTTTCGACAAAGACCTACACATCACAGCTCGCAGTTCTGACACTTCTTGCATACACATGCACTGAGAAGTATGATGAGGGCAAAAGTGTTCTTGACATAGCGCAGAATCAGGTTTACAACCTAACATCAAGAAGTACGAGAGAATACATTAAAGGTCTTGCAGATATCCTGAAAGACAAGGACCATATATTTACAATCGGCAGAGGCCTTCAGTACCCGACAGCCCTTGAAGCAGCGCTGAAGATCAAAGAAGTCACATACATACATACCGAAGGTTTTGCTGCAGGAGAACTCAAACACGGGAGTATTGCACTGATTGAGAAAGGCACACCAGTTATTGCCTTTGTTTCCCCGGACAATGAGAAAGAAACAGTCAGCAATGTTATGGAAGTCAAAGCGCGGGGCGCATATATCATCGGCATCGGCCCGAATAACAACGAGAGTTACGATTATTTCATCAAGGTCCCTGAAACAGGTTACTTTGATCCTATTACCCAGATAATACCTATCCAGATTCTTGCCTACAAGCTTGCCGTACTGCGCAACTGCAACCCCGACAAGCCGAGGAACCTTGCGAAGTCAGTTACCGTAAGATAAGTACAGACGAATCCGTATTTGCCGTACTCATTGTACGGCACACGTAAAACCAGATTTGTATTGCTGGCGCGCTCCAGGAAAAATGTGGATATATTAGCATTGCAGTTGTTCTTTTATACGTCTAGGCTGTCGTTTCGAACAGATTGGGTTGATATGTTCAGGTGCGCATGGTTTGATGAGAAAGATCATTTTGAGTTTGAGCCTGCGCAGGCGAAGGTCGATTATTCGCGCTCTGATGTTGCAGATTGTGATGAGTTGAAAACTGCTGAGATTAAAAGAAGTGTCTGGAATATGTTAAGCGAGAAATTAGGGATAAAAAAGTGATTGTGGCAGGATCCCGGCGAAGTCATGCATCCGGGATGACTTTTTTTCCCGAACTGGATGAATATCGGATGATAACAGGCAAAAAATAAGGGATGTGTTTTTGCGGATTTAGGTATTGATATTTGTATGGATTCTTTTGATGGCAGGCAGGTAATCAGGGATAGGATTGTGAATAGCTCTGGTTTTGTTGGGGTGTTCCATGGTGATGAGGGATATTTGTTCGGCGCCGAAATGGATAATTTTGGTTCGGAGTTCTTTGGTGATGATAAAGTGGAATTGAGAAGATATGTTGATTGAATTGGTGATTGCCATGTAGGGAAGGGGCGCTTGAGCCCCTTGTGATGTGTTCTGTGGATAATATGCTGTGTTCCATAAAATCTTTGAAATGGATGTAAGTTCCATAAGGTTTCGTCGGATTGTGATTATATGAGGTACCTCAAAGAAGCAGGTGGTTGGGCAGGTTGTGGTATCTAATGGTCTGAGTGGGAGTGTATGATTCATGCGTGTTTTTTGAGTGGTGACACGCCATGCCTTTTTGAGGGATGGAAGATAGTTTTATATGTGTTTGAATTTAAGTGTTGAATAGACCGAAATATTACCTTTTGGGTTGAGGAGTGTGTGACATCATTATGCGCCATCATTAGAAGATGTTGTTGTTGATTATGGTATTCTGGAATAATACTATCGGGGGAGGGATAGAGGCAATAAAAAGGAGAATTCGTTTTATTGTCGGGGTTCTCATAGTGGTCTTTCTTTCGATGCCTTCGGTTTCGTTTGCTGCTACGGATGTTTATTATTCTGTAGGCACCAATACTTCTGACCTGAAGAATGGGTCTGCCAGTGTCAGTATTGATGGCGGGGTGGCTGTGTTTAATGTCTCCCAGCCGGATAATATCGGCGTCGGGGATAGGGTTGCTTATGTTGGAAATGTCAGTTTTATTTCAGGGAGGATTAATTCCAGTGCTTACAATGTCACTACAGCTAAAGGTGCGGTTCCTTTGGATGTTTCCGGTGTAGTTGTGTATAATATTACAAGGGTGTTTAATTCTTTAGATGATGCTATTGATGCGGCGGATGGGGGTGTTTGCGCTAATGATTCCGGTCATCTCAATACTTCTAATCTAACTGAGGGGGATTATGTTCTGAACATTGCCTGCTATGGCGATGGAACTGATACAATTGCTGTGAATGTTAATGGCTGGACGACTGGTGTTGATAATTACATTAAAATTTACACTCCTGTTAATTCAAATGAGGTTGGAATAAGCCAGAGGCATGATGGGAAGTGGGATGATGGTAGTTATATGTTAGACCTTGCCTTTGGCAATGGTATTACAATGTATGAAAACAATGTAAAAATATTAGGCATACAAATAGATACCACCGACACTTCAGAATGGGATGGAACCGGCATTTCTGTTGGAAGTACCGGTTTTTCAAACATAGAAATTGGATATTGTATAATAAAAGGTTCAAGTGGTAATAGAGTAGGTGTGTCCACATCAAGCAATAGTGAAGATGTAAAAATATACAATTCAGTTATATATAACTTTAGGCGTGGCATACATTCAGAGTTTTTAGCAGGTACTACAGGGTCGTTTTATGTGTATAATGTAATTATTTATAATACGATTACGGGTGTAAACGGAAATGTTCGTACTTCAGGAACTGTTAAAAATTGTGTTGTCTTCAACAATGCTGATGATTTTGCAGGTGTAGGTTCTGTAGACCATTGTGCTTCTGATGATGGTGATGGAGCGAATAATCAAACTCCTTCTAGTTGGTCTACTGTCTTTGTTGATTATCCAAATGATTTTCATTTTAAA
>JAFCBW010000069.1 GCA_017610525.1 Candidatus Nanohalarchaeota archaeon
GTTAGTAATTCAAAAATTAGACTTAACCCACCAACTCTACATTTTTATGCTTTATGCACAATTTCAAACAACAAACTCCGCCTTTATTGTGAATAAACCCAATCAACCCCCAACAAAAACAACATCCCTAACGACCCGCCCTCCCCGAACATACTCCCCCGAATCATCATCGCGCAATCCAAAAGTAAACAAAGACTCCCCAGCGCCATAATCCAAAGGAACATCCACAGCCACAACAACACCAACAACCTCCCCATCATCCATCAAAGGCAAAGCAACATCAAACCCAATCACCCCCGAACCACTAACAGACGTAATAAGCGTACGTATAGAATAATTACCGTAGACATCAATCGCCTTAACAAAATAAGTAAGATTAGCACCCTCACCACACCGAAGCGCATCAAGCTCATATCCAAGCACCACAATAGGCCCGTAATCAACCAGCACAGGATTCAACACCTCCACTGAACCAAACCCCTCATCAACAGTACCAACAATACGCACATCCCCCCCCAAATAATAATCAGACAAACGTTTCTCCCGCACAGTGACCTGCGCAAGATACGGCGCATCACCGCGCACATTCCTGCTACTCAAAGCCACCCTCTCACCGCTCAGCACATCATAAAGCCCAAACCGTATCCGATAAATCCCCTCTGAAATACCGTACGGCACACGCACATCATACTTCTCAGAAACAACATCCCCAGAAACCCACTCAGAACTTGGGCGCGCAAGCGCATGATCATCCTGAAAAATAACCCTCCCTTTCGAATCAATGAAATGCACAAACACAGTATAATCTACATCCACACTCCCAAGCGACCTCCACCAATACGTCATCTGAAATGCCTGCCCTGGAGAGACAACGCTCATGTCCATATCATACCCAAGAAACGCTATCTTATCATCAAAAACATAGACCCTCTGCCTGCCGGAAAAAGCATTCCCTGCTGTAGCATCCACCCCATTATAAAAAAACTGCACATCCATGGACCTGTCATACAGCTCATCAAAATACCACGGGACATTGATCATCCCCACCTCATTAGAGCCATCAGCGCCCACAGAAAAATACCCCTCAAACAGCGACACACCCATACTATACCCACCAGCAGGAACACCATCCGGTATCATGACATCATTTGGCAGCAAAACAACATCCCCCTTCGAAAGCACAGCATACGGAAACGCGAACTGGTTCTGAAAAACAACATCATCACCAAAATCCGTAACAACACTGACCCCCTCCACAACCATATCCAGAGAAGCCCTGAAATAATAATTCACATGCGCACTCTTACCCCGCCTAAGCGGCTGGCTGATATCATAGCCAATAAACTCAAGGCCATTATCAAAACCCACTAGACAGGGCCGCGATATCTTAAGCCCATCCATATCCTCAAAAGACCCGTCTGAATACCTGGCATACTCCCCACCATAAGCGACACCAGCCCCTGAAAACACCAAAGGATAAAAGATATTCAAAGCCAGCAGAGAGACAATGACCACCGGCGCAAGAAACCTCAAAGTCCTCTTCGGGTTCCCTGTACGTAGCATCAAAACATCCCAAAGCCGCGACCTGCGAACAGCAGCAGCCAACCCAAAAAACACACACATTAAAGAGACCTGCAAAATAACACCCGCCCTCGTAGGCGGCATCCCAAGATAAAGATTCGAAAACATGACAGCAAGAACCACAAACGAGATGCTCAGGCCCACAGAAAACGCAACCCTCTCCATCCGGTTTATCTCACCTTTCCTGAACAGTGCATAAGTAGAAACAAGCCCGGGGACAAAAAGCACAAAAACCGCAGGAAAAAAAAGATACAGCACTGCCCCAGCCAAAACAAATACAATTATCCAGAAACACTCTTTGATCACCATAGCAAAATTACAACTACGCAGTGACATTTAAATTACTACCCCTTTGCCGCAAGCTTCGAAAACAAGGTAAGAACCGCCTTCGCCTCCTTCTCCGTCACATCAGACTTCGCTACAATCCGCCTGAAAGCAAGCTTCACCGTATCCGGGTTCTTAAACGAATCAGCATCCACAAGACAATTAAAACACTCAAGCAGCCGCTCACGGGTCCGGGGTATTGCATACCCTCCGGGAGTATTTTTGGGCGCCTCCTGCGCAAGCTCATAAAGCACAACACAGACCGCATGCGACAGGTTCATCGTAGGATACTCTGACCCCACAGGAATAGTCGAAATGATATCACACATTGCAAGCTCATCATTAGAAAGCCCGCTGCTCTCCCTGCCGAACACCAAAGCAGCATTCCTGCCCGAAATTGTCCCCGAAAGCTTCTTCAAAGCAACCGGGTGCCTCAAAAGCCCTGTCCCGCAGCCAACCTTGGCACTAAACCCCACAACCACATCAAACTTCGAAAGGCAATCGAGAGACTTCACTTTCCTGCATCTCTCATAGACATCATATCCATGCATCGAATGCGCCTTGACATCAACTGTAAGAGGCGCCTTCGGGCTGACAAGAACAAGATCTCGAATCCCGAAATTCTTCATCACCCTTGCGACAAACCCGATATTGCCATCAGACTCAGGCTCCACAAGCACAACAGTAAACATACTATGACCATAACACCCTTTAACTTAAGTTATTTTCGCTCAAATATCCACAGCCCATCGAAAAACCCATTTTATCTATGTTATAATTGCAAAAAATGACCAAACCTTTCGATAAGTATATATACAAGTTCAGCCAAGAAAAATTATGGCAATAAAAGACTATGAAGGATTGATATTCCGGGAACTCAGAAAAAAAGTACTGAACGAAGAACCCCAACAGGAAGAGACAGAACAGGCAATCATAACAAAAAACGAAACCACAAATCACATAAAGATCTCAGTATTCTCCGGCCTGAAATTTGGTCTCGGAATGACACTCGGCAGCTTCATTGGAATAATCATCATATCAACAATATTGCTCATCACAGGACTGGTATTAGCTGCAATCGCCGGCTCACTCTTAAACCTCGATGTTATGGCATACGCAAATATGGCAAATATCGCTTCACTTGGCAATATGTAACATCTTTTTCTCAGCCAGAATCTTATTATACAACTTAAAAGGAGTCTTCTCAACCCTGAAATGAGGATACATATCAAACAGCCTGTCAAGAGACGCAATAGCCTCTCTCCTGTGCCCGCCAATATCATGCGCATAGGCAAGATCAAAAATTGCCATCTGCTGGTACTTTTTTATTGTAACGACATCAATGGCATCGAAATGATACTTGGACTTCCGGCTAAGCAAAACATCAGACACGCTCACAGCCATTTTAAATGACTCTATTGCACCATCTATATACTTCTCTCTTTTGGACGAACTTTGCTCAACCTCTGCCACCTGAAGCAGTATCACACCCTTTGCAAGCACAAACTTCGGGCCATCTCCGCGATACGGATTCACGCATTTGATCCCCTCTTCAATATACTCCAAAGCCATAGCATATTCCTTGGCCCTGCGGCATATCTGCATTGCAAGAAAATACGCATCTGCCCTGTTGTAATTATCATCATCCATAGTATCTATTGAGATGGCTTCATCTATATTCTCCTGTGCCAGAACAAGCTCATTAAGAAGAAGATACCTTTTTGCGCCGCGAAAGACATCCATGGCTTTTTTGTTGTTATCAAGCTGCGTACTCTCAAATGGCGATTCTGACTCTTCTAATACTGGTTGTTCCTGCTCTGAACCCTCTTTTTGTGGTACCGGCCCTTCAGAATCAGCATGCCCAGTATCGGACTCTTCCTGTACATGTTCCTTTGAACCACCATATTCACTGGGACTATGAGACTCAGAATCATCCCCGGACGAAATAACATCCGGAGCATGCTGCTCTGGATCGACATCTTCATGTGAAACATGCTCTGGCCCATCATCCTCGCGGGAAACATGCTCTGGCTCTGATACCTTATCCCCGGATGAATCACTTTCAAAATCAGACAGCTCCACATCAGAATCTTCCGGCACAGATTGCTTCAGATCATGATTCTCACACATAAGCTCTGATGCCTCGTCTTCAGATGAATGGATTTCCAGATCAGACCGATCTGAGCTAGAATCATCCTGTACCTGATCCGGCGCAAGGTGCTCAGACTCATCATGTGCAAGAGGCTCTAAAGCCTCACTTAACGGATGCTCCTCTATATGATGCTCTGGCAAAGAATGCTTTGCAGCATGAGACCTTGACAGCTTTAGTGCGGAAAATACTGATTTGATATGCGCAGGAGCATTCTTCAAGACATGCACCTTTGATTTGTGATGACTGGGAGAATGATGACCTGAAAAAGAATGCTCTACAGCATGAGAATCCGAAGATTTCACCACAGGATGCTCATGCGCTGAAGCATGCCCTCCTGGTTTGTGATGGACAGAAAAACTATGCTCAGCCACATGATGACTTGGCGAAGAATGCTTTGCAGCATGAGAATCTGAAGATTTTGGCACAGGATGCCCATGCACAGAAACACGCTTCAAAACACGCATTTCATGTTTATGATGGCTGGGAGAATGATGACTTGGCAAAGGATGCTTTGCAGCATGAGAATTCGAAGATTTTGGCACAGGATGCCCATGCACAGAAACACGCTTCAAAACACGCACTTCCGGCTTATGATGTACAGGCGAATGATGCTCCGCCGCATGATGCCCCGGCGAAGGATGCTTTGCAGCATGAGGCCTTGACGATTTCAGTGCAGAATGTTCCGGCTTATGATGCACAGAAACATTAGGCGACTTCTTGTCTTCTTTTTTCTTTTCATCCTTTTTTACTTTTTTATCTTTGTTTTTCATTGATAATTTAATGACTGTCCTCATATATATATTTTCTTGATTCTGGCACAGCACAACATATCATTTAAATGCTTCCCGACCAAAAAAACACCATGCAAATAGAACATAAAGGCACAAAAATATTAACCTGCAGACACGTATACGAACCATCCGAAGACACATTCCTGCTCATGGACTCACTCGAATTCCTCAACATAAACTCACAGGACACAATATTAGAGATCGGCACAGGCACAGGCATCATCGCCATCCACACAGCAAAACACGCAAAGCACGTCACAGCAACAGACATAAACCCCTACGCACTTGAATGCGCAAAAAAAAACGCAGACAACACCAAAAACATACAATTCATCAAAAGCAACCTGTTCGCAAAAATCAACAAAAAATACAACATAATCATATTCAACCCGCCCTACCTGCCCCAGGAAAAAAGCGAAACATCAGACGACATAATAGACTGCGCCTGGAACGGCGGAAAAGACGGGCGCGAAACAACAGGCAAATTCCTGGATATGGCACCCCTCTACCTCAAAGAGACAGGACGTATTCTCATACTTGACTCAAGCAAATCAAAATATAAAAAAACACTTGACACACTCAAAAAAAAAGGACTGGCAGCAAAAATAGTGAACCGCACGAACCTGTTCTTTGAAGAGCTGGTAGTCATTCAGGCAAAGAAAAACAACTATATAAACAATAAAAAACAAAAAAGACACTTATGAAGAACATATCAATAGTCATATTTATCGCATACGTAACAACATTAGCATTACTATCCCCTGCATACAGCATCCTGATTATTGAGTCACAGCGAACATATCCGGAAATTCTCACAATTGGCGACGACATCACCATCTGCGTCCAGATAAAAAAAGACCACCCATGCCAGGAAGATACAATCAGCATCACATACACCTATGGCACAGAAGAAGGCAACCTTTACCCGCTCAAAGAGTATATCAACAGATACCACTTCAATCTAGACGAACTGACTGAAACAGATATATGGTGCGGGATGGCAACAGCCAATTACGAATACTCAATATACACAAACTTCACATGCCTTGACAGCCTGAATAATCCCCGCATGGACTACCACGTTGACACAGCCACATACGGCTACATGTCCATCGACACAACCACATCATTTGAAAGCCAGCGCATCTTCGGCAAATACATAGGCGAAGAGATAAATATAGCAGCATACCTGGAGGAGACTGGCGACATCAATCTTTACTACACCGCATACCATATCAAAGATGGAATAATTCCCTACATTCTAAGAGAAGAGATACCCAAAGTAGAAGGCCAGTACATAGCCAACCTCACAATACCATCTGACGCCCCCTATGGATTCATAGAACTGGAAACAGAAAGTTACATGGGACAGGGAGGACGATTCATCTCATACGCAGCAATACCCTATAGCTCAGAAATAACCATAGACAAAGAAAGAACAATGGGCAGCACCATAGACATCTCCCTCGACATAGACGTCGAAT
>JAFCBW010000007.1 GCA_017610525.1 Candidatus Nanohalarchaeota archaeon
AAAAAAAACATCCACACCCAATTTATCGGTAATTTTATATGAAAAAAGGTCAGACCATCGAAATACTCGGCTTCTTGGCATTAGTTGTAATCGCAATAGTATCCATTCTGGCACTGGGACTCGTAACATCAGGACAAAAAGCAGATGTAAGACAGATTACCCACGAATATAGTGAAGAAAAATACTTCAAGGCAGGAGCCAACACATTAAACACCATAACAGAACCAAAGACAGGCAAGACCTTCATCGAACTGATGGGACTCGTCGGCTTCTTTGAAAAAGACATACTTGAATTCGGGGAAACAAACGACATAGTAACAGTAGATGTCTCAGAAGAACTGACAACAAAACTGAACATGATATATAATGAAGGACATTGGCACCTAGACATATATCATGAACCCGCATACCAGATCTACGTCATCATGCTCCTGGACGTATCCCCCAGTATGAAAGAAGAAATATATAACATAAAAGACAACATACAGCATATAATGGACGATGTGAAAACAACAACAAACCGGCGCGTCGCCTACAAACTATACTTTCTTCCCGGGGGGGAATTCTACAGAAACCAGTTCAACCTTATCGTGCAAAACAATCCGAACTTCAAAACATACATAGTTGACAGCGCAGCTTGCGGGCTAGTACCAAAAACCAAAAGCGAGGCATGGGCAAAAGGCATGAAATGCCTCATTGAGGACAAATCCGAAGAATGGGGAACAGTAACCGCAAAAGTAGGCATCATCCTATCCGACGAACCCCCAAGCGGATGTGAAGGATGCGGCTGCAGACATTATCTAGATTACGCATATGAAGCATGCTGCCCTAGCGAAGATGGATGCGAATTTGAAAAGGATAGCGTTTGCGACGATAAAACCGACGATATCAACACACTGATAACCACAGCCAATAACATTAATATGAACATATTCACATTAAAAGCAACTCCATGCAAATTACCAGACAATCGCAACTGTCAGGATACCAATCTTCCTGAGATACCATACACATGTTCTGGAAAAGTAAGACTAGCGCATTTCATGGACATGCTATCAACCGGCACAAACGCAAAAATGTTCAATGTCGACGACTCTAATGAAGTATCCAAAGCCATAAAAGAAATCGTACTATCCCAACCAATACCAGACATACCCTTTGAACTGGGCTCAAACGTCCCGGTAAACAAAAGAATCCGGACATATGTCATACCTGCCCCGACACCCATACCAGGCACATACGTTAGAACCATCCTAAAGCAATGGAACTAAATTCACATCACTCTACCTCATGCTTGTCAAATACTCGTGCATTTAGCCATAGCACAGCAGGGTGGGCGGGGGCTCGAGGACGGTTCTTAACCAACCTACAAAGGGGGATTCTCAGAATAATTATATACCAACAAACCCATAACCAAACCCACAATTCAATAGATTATCGATTGCAAAATTATGTGCAAATCAAACAAGTAACCTAAACCATTAGTAAGACAACACATGTGTGAACTTGAGCGAAACGAACCAGCAACCTTTCATGCACTCAAACAAAGCGCCAGTGACATAAGACAGAACTCTAACAACACAGTTGTGCGCTTGAGCTAATCCATGACAAACAATACATTCGCGTGCTTGAGCGAAAGCGAAACACGCCTAATGGTCAACCTTTTACAAGGTTGTGCGAAACGCACTTAATCGCCAGCCTTTTACAAGGCTGTAGGGGTATGAGGAATTTTTCCGTGAAAAGTACATTTTTTTGATGGTCTAAAATACGTATATTATGAGTAAAAACGTAGCCCTATGACATCGTTTGCAATAGAGATCAAGGTTGGATAATAATTTTGTATCACGGAAAAATTCCCCTGACCCGACTGTAGCAAAAACATTTAAATATTTCCCACCCAATAAATACTTTCAACAGAGGCGAAAAAAACAATGATGCCAAAAATGAACCCCAGACAAATGGAAAAGATGATGAAACAGATGGGCATACAAAGCCAGAACATCGAAGCAGACGAAGTCGTCATCAGATGCGCAGACAAAGAAATAATAATAACAAACCCATCCATCCAGAAAGTCAACATGATGGGCCAGAACTCATTCCAGATATCAGGCGAAACAACCGAGCGCAGCATCGACGAAGACATCCCGAAATACACAGACGACGACATCCAGATGGTAATGGACCAGACAAACAGCGAAAAAAACGAAGCAGAAGACGCGCTCAAAGAAACCGAAGGCGACCTCGCAGAAGCCATACTAATTCTAACAAAAGAATAAGACATACCCTACAAAAGCACACCCATTCCTGACAACACCCAAACACAAACCCCATACTTAGCTCACCATCCTAAAATAACAAAACAGATATAACACTTACCCCACAACAGTCAGGAAAGGCGAACAAAAATGGATCCAGACAACAACCCAACATTATACAATGAGATAATAAGTGAATTAGAAGAAATGCCGGACATCAAGATACTATACGCTTGCGCTGAAGATATATTCAAAGATACTCGTCATGTGGCATCCATAATATCCGACCGCAAAACAATTGTAGTCCAAAACGAAAAATACACAAACATGGATTCAACGAAAAAACACACAGAAAACCCACTAGACGAAATAGTAGATTATCTCTCAAAAAATGGCTCAATAGCCAGTAATATCATTGAAAAACATCGCCTCATAGACACCCTCCGCGAGCAAGACGACGGTTATCATAAAGTAAGCATATATCACGCTGAACAACCAGAAGACGCAGAGACCCTAATAATCCATCTCTTCAAGACCCACTAACATATAACCTTCTCAAAGAAAACCATCACTCAGAGCATACACCGGACCGCTTCCCTAACAGCCCCCGAAGAGCCACACTTCATCTCATACCCTGATGCAGCAAGCTTCTTAACAGAAAGCAGCATAACCTTCACATCACCCTTCCAGCCGCGCCCCCCATCAACACCCCCGGTATACCGAAACTTAACCCCAGAAAGCCCCAACTCAGAAACAACAATCTTCGCAAGCTCAGTAACAGTAATCATATCAGAAGACCCGACATTATAAATCTCCACCATCTTTTTTTGAATCCCCTGCGCATAAATCATCGCATCCACGCAATCATCCACAAGAAAATAAGACTTATTCTGCCTGCCATTCCCGAGAATCTCAAGCTCCTTGGGATTGTCCCGAAGCTTATTGACAAAATCAAAAATAACCCCATGCGTACCCCGCCTACCCACGCAATTCGCAAACCGGTAAATCACACAAGACATATCAAACGTAAAACAATACGAAGAGATAAGCGCCTCACACGCAAGCTTCGACGCCCCGTACAAAGAGATCGGAACACACGGCCCGTAACTCTCTGGAGTCGGTATAACCTCAGCCTCCCCATAAATAGTAGAAGTAGAAGTAAACACAATACGCCCAATCTTATTCTTACGCATCGCCTCCAATACATTGCGCGTCGCCAGAATATTCTGCTCAACATGAACATAGGTATCCTCTGCACCAACCCTCACATCCGGATTGGCCGCAAGATGCCACACAACATCAGCACCCTTCATCGCACGGCACAGCTTTCCCGTATCAAGAAGGTCGCCGTTAACAATTTTCAGATTGGAGTTCTTCCTGCATGATTCCAGAAACTCCATCCTGCCCGAAGAAAAATTATCATAGACAACAACCTTATCCTTCGAAGAAGAAAGCAGCTTATCGCACAAATTACTCCCGATAAACCCTGCGCCGCCGCACACAAAATGAATCATCTGCATCTACCGTCTAAGATACTCAATAACCTTCGCAAACGCCGGTCTTGTAAGCAACACACCTATAATCACACCGACTATAGTTGTAAACGCAAAACCGCGCACACCGCCAGCGCCGACAGTAAGAAGCGGCACCATCACAGCAATCGTAGTCGCAGCAGACGCGAAAATAATAAAGAACGCTCGCTTAAGCTTGCGATTCATACTAAGCTCATCCTTCTTCTTATCACTCTCATCAGTAATAATGATCTGGTCATCCACCCCACTCCCGATAGCAGCAATAATACCGGCAATCGCCGCAAGATCAATCGTCCAGTGTATAAACGCAGCAAACCCGAAAATCAACAGAACCTCAGTACACGACGTCAAAATAATCGGTATGACAATCCTCGGATCCTTATACCTAAAATATATCACAACACTCACAGCAAGAATAGAAAACAATATCGCGATAACCGCCGCCCTCATAAACTCGTCCCCAAGCGTCGGTGAAATCGTATTCATCTGCACAATCTCAATCTCCGTCGGCAACGCCCCGGACTCAAGTATAGACTGCAACTGGTTCATATTCCTCCATGCATCATCCCTCGAATCACCCGGCCCGCTAATCTGTATCTCCGGCTGCACCTTCCCCTGCAAATCAGAAGAAATCTTCAAAGAATCAACAAGATCATCATCAAGATACAGGTCAATATTACTCGAAAGATAACTCCTGCCATCCGAAAAATCCTTCGTAAGATCACTAGTAACAGCAGCAAACCTCTTGGCAGCCTCAGAAGATAAAGTTATCGAGAAACTAAAATGCCAGTTACTCCCTGCACCGGATATCCTTGCATGCTGCGCATCACGGAACACCTGATTAACATCCTCACCCGCTATCACAGATGCCCTCAAAATTACAACATCATCCTCTGTCCGGTTCACATACTTTAACCGTATCCCCTCAAGTTCAATAAAATCATTAACCTCAAGCACAGTACCATCAATCTCTATCGCACCCGAAGGCAAAGACACAACATCATGCGGATTCTTATTAAAATTAAACACAGTAGTGCCATTCCCAACAGTGATATTCCTATCAATAGTAGCCTCAAACTTACCCTGCCTCTGTATAAGCTCCTTCAACTCTTCCTCGCGAGCACCCGCCATCTCCAACTGTATATACCATTCACCTTCAATCTCAACCGGGCGTATCTGTTTCTCCTTAACACCATAAGAATCAATCCTCTTCTCAAGCACAACAATAGTCTTTCTGAGATTATCATCAGTAGCATCCATAAGATGAATCAGCGCCCGGGCACCGCCCTTCATATCAATACCCTGTTGGATATTCGAATCAAATGACATAGTACCCTCATCATTCATTACAGGATACGGTCTAATAGCCAGCACTGCAAGAAGTACAAAAACCACAAGAAGAACAATTCTCGGCTCCTTCAGCAGTTGCTTAAAATTCATCATTTTTCCATCCGCCCCATATATATTTTCAGGATACCGACATTCTGCAGCCAGGTATAAGGTATATCAGCCAAAAGCCCCATGATGATCACAAGCGCGATATCATCAAGCGCAGGCGAACTTGACACCAGAAACAAAATAGTCATCGCAATAATCGATGTGACCGACATAGTCACACCCGTCTTCATCGACGACTTTATGCGCTCATTAACAGTACCTTCCCCTCTCCTCTTAAGGACCCTCGTAGACAAAAGAATATCAGTATCAATCGAATAACCCATCAGTATCAAAAGGCCTGCAAGCGTACCCATACTCAACTGGATACCAAGAAGATTCATGCCGACAACAGCAAAAATAATATCCGAAACACCCGCAAGTATCACTGCAAGCGAAGGAACAGGACTGCGAAACGTAATAAACACCGCAATCGCCATCGCAGCAAACGCAACAAAAATAGCCCCCAGCGCCTGGTTCCAGAACGCCTGGCCTAGCGCAGCACCAATAGACTGTATACTATGCCCAACCTCATCAATATTCAGTTCACCAATCAACTCAATAAGCTCCGCCTCAGACACTTCCTTATCAGTCTCTATAACAAGTGTCCTCGTAACACCCCCAAGCACCCTGACCTTCGTCGTCTTGCCATACTTATCCTGTATCACCTTAGTGGCATAAGAAACATCAACATCCCCCCGAAACTCAATATTTGCCTGCGTCCCGGACTTAAAATCTATACTTCTCTCAACAACCTCACCAGTCTGGACGTACTTGACTGCAAGAAAAGAAACACACAATACCAACATCAGTAACGATATTGCCAGCATCTTCCGTGGATTATCCACAACATAATCAATAGTTTTCTCCATCATAACAGACAACCTTTTTGATGCAAGGTTTTATAAATGTTTTATCCAAAAGCAAGGCAAACCCAGTGATTTCACAAATGAGCAACCCAACAAATATCACAGAAAGACCGCCCATTTACAAAGCCAAACAGCCAGGCAAAATAATTCCCGCACACCCAATCAAAACAGACCCATAACCTTTCATGCACCCCATAAGACAGCAACAGACAGCAGTAAGTACACTTGAACAAAACACAAAACAACATCCCGTATACTTGAGCGAACGACCAATGACCTAAAACGAAGCCACTCAAACAAAAAAGTCAGTGCCCGAACAAAGCACCTGTGACCTAAACCGAAGGTTTAGGTCGCTCTGATCGCCAGCCTTTCTGAAGGCTGTCTCACATCAACCCATGAAACTCAATCATCTTATTGATTCTCTTGACTTCCTTCCAATTGCCTCTCGTAGCCATCTGCCTCTTCATTTCCCTAAGCTGATCCATATCCATACAATTCACCCCTTCCCTTATACAGCAAATAGGAAACACTATATCCCACAATACGCTTTTCAAACCCGCGCAACCTATATTACTGCTTACCCTTTGTTTTATCGTCCCTAATGGGACTCTCTTTAAAGAAAAAGAGTCATCATATCCCTTGTTAAATTATAACACAAAACATTGTTTTCCCACACATATATACTTTTCGATAGTTTAGTATAGTTAACCATTAATCAACCCCTACCACCAGAACCGCCCGCACACTAAACCATCCAAACAGCCAACACATCTGCATACCTCCAGAAACCGAACAAGCAACCTTTCATGTACTCAAGTAAAACGCCTGTGACCTAAACAAAAGCCACCAAAACAAAAAAGTCAATGCCCAAGCAAAGCGCCCGTGACCCAAAACGAAGTTTTGCGGTCGCCCTAATCGCCAGCCTTTCTAAAGACCGTTAATCATCAAAAAAGCCCATTGGCTTCCACTCATGCTCCTTCTCTTCCTTTTTTACCGGAGGCTCCCCAATGATGGGTGCAGGAGTCTGTGCCACAGGCTGTATCGGCGGCTGCGACACCGGCTGCACTGGCGGCTGCGCAACAGGAGCATAACCAGTACTAGGCGTAAACGGTGGGGCCATCGTAGTCTCTGGAGCAGGAGAATAAGCAGGAGTCTGTGAAAACGAAGGATACTGCGGCTGCTGTACAGGAGCATCAACTGGCGAAGAAGTAGTATTCCCCGCAACATGTGAAAGATCCAGATACCTGTTCTGAAGCTCACCAGTACCCATTGGTGCAGGCTTGGGATTCGGCTGAAAAGACTTCTCTACATCCGCAAGGTCAACCTTAGGCGGATCCTTCCTCGAGCCATAATTAAAAAGATAATCAAACTTAGAACGTATCGCAGAGGGCGCACTACTTCGCCTCGTAGCCCTTTTCTCATCCACAAGGCGCCCGCCAGACCCGTCACCATGATGTTTTATCCTGATATACCCCTTCGGCCTCTTGACATACTTCTTCATCAACTCAAAAAACACAGCCCCGAATATAAACGAAACCAACGCAATAACAAGTGTATCATTCATACCCATTTATTAGTCTCCTGTGTATTTATTCTTTTCTATGGATTACGCAAAAAACCAAAAAACGGAGATTCATAAACTATTTTAATCTTCCCCCCCAATCCACCATCATGGACTACGACATACTAATCATCGGCGCAGGTCCCGCAGGCTCATCCCTTGCACACAAACTGCGCTCACTCGGACTCACAGTACTCCTCATCGACAAAAAAGCAACAATCGGCAAACACGCATGCTCAGGACTCTTCAGCAAACGAATCACAAAATACTTCGACATCAGCCCCAGCATGATAGAAAACACAATCAAAGGCGCAACATTCCACACAAGAAACACCAGCTTCGAAGTAAAAAAAGAAAAAGCCGAAGCACTGGTAATAGACCGCCCGAAATTCGACCGGTTCGTCCTGAAAACAGCAACAGATTCAGGCGCAGATATCCTGCTCAACTCCCACATCACATCATGCCACAGCACAAAAGAATGTATCAGGACACACATCATGACCCCGAAAGGACCACAGGAAATAACATCAAAACTGATAATCGGCGCAGACGGCGCAGCAAGCACAGTACGAAGAACCCTCAACATGAAAGGAACCCTCAACTACGTCAACGGCATACTATCATACTACCCAATAAAAAACACATCCGAACTGGTCGAACTATACTACAGCCCGGACACAGCCCCCGGCTTCTTCGCATGGACAATACCCAGAGGAACCCGGACCGAATTCGGCCTCGCAACAGACATCCGCTACAACCACCTCGCATACTTCAAAAAATTCCTAAAAAGATTCAACCTCAGACTGACGCAATACCATGCTCACCCAATCTGCTTCGGAAACCAGCAGACAATAAGCGGCCGCGCACTCCTCATAGGCGACGCGGCAGCACAGGTAAAACCATTCTCAGGCGGCGGCATAATCTACAGCCAGATATGCGCTGACATCGCAGCAAAAGCAATAAGCAGCGCATTCGACAAAAACGACTTCACAAAACAATTCCTAAAAAAACACTACGAAGACAAATGGAAACAAAAGCTCATGCCAAAAATAGAACTCGGAATGGGCATAAGAAACATCCTAAACACCCTGAACGACCGCGAACTAGACACATTCTTCGAAATGCTAAAAGACCAGAAAAACCAGATTGAATCCCTAGGCGACATGGACTTCCTCTGAAACCCAAAATTGAGGGATACAATTATCATAAAGTATTATTTTGTATCCCAAAAAAAACCCAAAAATACCTGCCACAGCAAAAATCAAGCGGACAGATATTTCTCCTTAACATAATCCACAAACGGCTTCTCTCTCATCTCTATCTGAAACTTATCAAGCGCATCATAATAATTCTCCAGATCCTCAACAGGAATATCAACCAGTGGATAATTCCTCTTCCACAACACCCAATTCATCAAAAGCCGCGACAACCTGCTGTTCCCATCCCTGAATGGCTGGATAGATATTATCTTCAGATGAACCAGCGAAGCCAATTCCAGCGGATGAAGTCTCCCCTTTTCTGACTTATACCACATAAAGAAATCATCCAACTCCTTTTGAACATCCTCCCATTTTGGAGGAACATAAGGAGTTCCCGCCACCTTTACGTCCCGTTCAAGCTCATACCTTGTCTTCCCCGCAATTTCATCCCATACTCCGGACATCAGAATCTTATGAATCCTCCTGATAAAAGCCAAATCCAATACCCCTCGATATTTGGTTATAGCAATGATTCCTCTCCTGTGATTCTCCAACAATTTCACAGTCTCAAGCCTCTTGATACCCTTGGGCATGATACCATCCTTCAATATCAATGCAGTCTGCCTAAGCGTCACATCCACACCAGACAACTTACTGCTATCATAAGTAAACCGGATAATAAACTCATCCAGCCTCTCTTTCTTCTCAAGCAAACTCAAACGCTCAACATCCCACCGATACTCATCCTTTTTCTTCTCTATCCTCTCAACATCCTCAAAAGAAAAATACCTATACCTCGAAACATTCATCTCCATAAGAAACCCCCTCTTCAACTGCTCCAACTCCATTTTTGCAGGCAACACCTTGCCAATATACTTGGTACGATGCCTTATTCGCGCGCCATCCCTGAAAGTATAAACTAACCGATAATAGTCCTTTCCATTAACACAGCGCTTCTCAACACTAACCATACTATTCATTTTGGGATACAAATATTTAAGTGTTTGTATTGTATCCCCTAAAAACACAACCTAAAAATAAAAACCAAAAACAGAAAGACTCAAGACACCATACATCTCAATCGAAAAATAATCTCAACAACCCTAACACCAACCACAAGTTCCAAAAAAATTCACCCGGTCACAAACAAAACCAAGTGGTAACCAAAAAGTTTATATAGTTTCGAACGTAACCATCCGTATGACCAAAAAAATCAAAAAAACAGAACCGCGCAAAGACGAGGAAGCATACCTGAAAATACTTCACTGGTTCTTCTCATACCCAAACAAAGAAATGACCCTCAACGAGTTATCCAAAATACTAAAAATCTCAAAAACAACCGCAAACAGGATAATAACACAATTTGCCAGCGAAAAATTTCTGAAAAAAGAAGTACTGGGAAGAACATGGCGAATATCATGCAACCAGAACCACCCATACTTTCACACGCGAAAAATAAGCCACAACCTGACAATGATATGTGAATCAGGCATACAGGAAGAAATCCACAAACTCATTCCAGGCGCAAGAGCAATCATCCTCTTCGGCAGCTACAGGAAAGGAGACGACACAGAAAAAAGCGACATAGACATCGCAGTCGAGATTCTGGACAACAAAGAACTACAAATAGTTGAACTGGGAATAATACCAAAACTAAGCTACAGGAAAAACATCCCGGTAAACCTACACATATTCTCAAGAACCAAAATAGACCTGAACCTCTTTGCAAACATATCAAACGGCATCGTACTCGAAGGATTCCTGGAGGTGCGCCCTTAATATGAAATACAAAAGACCGGACATAAAAAACGCACAAAGCATAGCCAAAAACTGCTTCAATCCCTGTACGATGCAGTCATGGAAAAAATAAAAAGCCAATGCCCAAGCAAAGCGCCTGTGACCTAAAGCGAAGCTTTGCGGTCGCCCTAATCGCCAACCTTTTACAAGGTTGTCGCCCAGCCTTTCTGAAGGCTGTTATAAGGCTGACACAAACCATTAAATAATTCCCCCCACAATAAATAACCAATGGTAACAAAACACCTAAAAAACCTGCACAACAGGCTCAAATCCTTTCTTGGCAAACTCTTCAAAAAAAACAAAGAAATAAAGCTTGGCCTCTACGGTCCCCCCAACTCCGGCAAAAGCACCCTTGCAAACACCATCTGCATGGACTGGCTAGGTGAAGAGCTAAGCACAGTCTCAGGAATCGCCCACGAAACCCGCGAAATCCAGATGAAAGAAAAAGTCATAATCGAAAACAACGGCAAAAAACTCATGTTCAGCGTAGTCGACACCCCTGGCATCGCAACAAAAATCGACTTCGAAGACTTCCTCAAAGGCGGCCTGAAACGCCCCGAAGCCAAAGAGCGCGCAAAAGAAGCAACAAGAGGAGTCATAGAATCAATCAAATGGCTCGACAAGATGGACGCAGTCCTCGTCATCCTCGACGCCACAAAAGACCCCATCAACCAGGTAAACATAACAATACTCGGCAACCTCGAAGCCCGCGGCATACCCGTCCTCATCGTCGCAAACAAACTCGACCTCAAAGAATCCAACGCAACAGCCATCCGCTCGGCATTCCCCCAATACGAAGTCATCGGCATAAGCGCAAAAGAGAAACACAACACAGAACAGCTCTACCAAAAACTATTTGAAGTACTTTAACCAATAGGTAATACAGATGGACGTAAAAATTAAATTCTACCCATACGAAAAACTAAAAGAAGACGGAATCAAAGACATGCTGCGCGACCTCAAGAAAAACACAATCATCATGATAGACGCAAAACTAAAACCAGACGAAGAAGCAAAACTGATTGAAGAGACAATGAAAAACATAAGCACAAACTTCTCAGGCATCGAACTCGACTCCCTCGACCTCACAACATCAGACGAAAACGACACAGTACTAAAAAAACTAAAAGACCAGATACTCGAATTCATCACCGGCAAAAAACGCGGCCTGACCCTCATCGGTCCTGCAGACATCATCAAAAAAATCGAAAAAAAACCAGACGACCTGCTACTACACATGAGATAGATTCTTATGCCAAACAAATGCACACACTGCGGAAAAATCCATGCTGACGAGGCAGACTACCTTCTCGAAGGCTGCGACGAATGCGGCTCCAAATTCTTCTTCTACATAAAAGAAGACAACCTCAAAAAAGCAGAAGAAACAGTCAAAAAACTAACCAAAACCCAGCTAAAAGAAATAGAAAGCGACGTAAGAGAGATAATCTCAAACAACGAAAAAACCAGCACAAACGACGACGCAGTAGCCCTCGACATAGAAGCAATAAACATCAGGCAGCCAGGCAAATACGAGATAGACCTCGTAAACCTCTTCAACCAAAGCCCCCTGATAATCAAGCTGGGCACAGGCAAATACAAAATAGACCTCTCAACCCTCAAATTCAAATGGCGAAAATAACAAACACAATCAGATCCTCAGATGATACTTCTCAAGCTTCTCAACAAAAATATCCTTGATACCATCCAACTGCTCCTGCGTCCTCGCCTCAAACCGAAGGCTAAGCACCGGCTCAGTATTAGACGCCCTCACAAGCCCCCACCCATACCCGAAATCAACCCGGGCACCGTCAATAGTAACAACATCATACTCATCCTTGGCAAAATCCTTCTGAAGCTTGGCAACAATCTCAAACTTCTTATCATCATCACACTCAACCTTGATAGTCGGCGTCGAAACATACTTAGGCAAACTTTCCCGCAGGCCGCTCAGCTTCTTATGAGTATTCAAAGAAAGCATCTCAACCATCTTCAAAGACGCAAAGATGCCATCATCAAACCCAACACCATTATAATAAACATGGCCGCTAGCCTCCCCCGCAATAGGAATCATATCCTCAAGCATCTTTTTGCGAATAAAAGTATGCCCTGTCTTGGAAATGACCGGCTCACCGCCATGCTTAGAAACATCATCCATAAGCAGCTTCGAACACTTCACATCGCAAAGAACCTTAGCCCCGTGATTCTTATAAAGCACCTCACGCGCAAGAAGCGCAAGCGCCTCATCACAGGAAAGCTCATCCCCCCTCTCATCCACAAACACAACCCTATCCCCGTCACCATCATACGCGATACCAACATCCGCATTATACACAACCACCTTACTCTTAAGATCCTCTATATTTTCAGCAACAGTCGGATCAGGCAGATGCCCCGGAAAATTACCATCCGGCTCACAATAAACAGACACCACCTCACACCCGATATCACGGAAAAGCTTCTCAGCAACAGGCCCCGCAGTCCCGTTCCCGCCATCAATGACAATCTTTTGCTTCCTCTCGATCTTCACACAATCATTAAGAAACTTCAGATAAGGAACTAAAACATTACGGCGAGAAACCGCACCGTTGCCGCTCCGATACACCCCCTCATGAATAAGGCGCTCAAGCATCTGAATCTCATCCGGCGGCAGCACAAACTCACCCTTGCACATCTTAACCCCATTATACTCTGGTGGATTATGAGACGCAGTAACCATCAGCGCCCCGCCGCACTCAAAAAAAGCCCTCGAAAAATAAAGCATTGGTGTAGTAACCATACCCACATCAAAAACACTGACACCACACGACCTAAGCCCATTGATAAGCGCCGCCTTAATCGCAGGCGAAGAAAGCCTCGCATCACACCCGACAGCAACCGTCTTATAGCGCGTATGCGTCGCGTACGCCTTGCCAATATTCAACGCCATCTTCTCATCAATCTCATCCGGATACAAGCCCCGGATATCATAAGCCCGAAAAATACCCATAAAATCACCACATCACAATATACACAACATATACCAGCCACACAAACTTATGAATTTATCTGTTCCACAAACAAAACCTATAAAAAGAAACTCAAAAACAATATAGACCAAAAACCAAGCGTGAAAAAAATGCAGGCAGACCCATTCAAAACACTAAAACACGAACCACTACAACTCTTTGAGCAAAAGCTGGACAACGTCGCACAACAAGGCGACTACATAATCGCACTAGTAACAGCCACCAAACCCGACTTCTACAAGCAATGGTCCCTAATACCCGCCGCAGAAAAACACAACATTCCCCTCTTCGTAATGAACACCGGCCAGCACCACGACAGCCTCCTCGGCCACGGCCTGGAGGAATTCAAGATCAGCGACAAATTCGCAATAAACCTCAACATCAGAGGCGACCTCTCCCAAAAGACATCCGAACTGATAACAAAAATCAAATGGTTCACAGACTACCTCAAAAAAAAATACCCGACAAAAACAATACTCCCAATAGCACACGGCGACACCCACGCAGCAGGCATCGTACCCCTCGCATGGCTCTTTGCAACAAACCAGAAATGCGCACAAAACGAAGCAGGCCTCCGAAGCATGTCCCCTGACTTCAAAAACCACAAAAATATCGAACAATTCATACACGACCAATACCACAACCCATGGACAACCAACCGCACAGAACCCTTCCCCGAGCAATACGACACATTCATAAGCGCCGCCGCCTGCCACTACCACTTCACCCCCACAAAACTAAACACAGGCCACCTCATAAAAGAAGGCTACCCCGAAAAAAACATCTACGAAGTAGGCAACAGCGTAGTAGACGCAATCGCGCACAAAAAAAAGGAAAAAAAAGAACAAAGCATATTCGACATCTACCCAATCCTCGAAACACACGACAACTGGATACGCATCGACCTCCACCGCCGCGCAAACCTCCTACCCCAACGCTTCAAAGCCCTCGTACAAGGCATAATAAAACTAATAGAAAGCGGTCACAACATAAACCTCATCAACATGAACGCAACAAACATGGCACTCGAAAACTACGGCCTAAAACACAAGCTCGACACACTAAACAAAACCCACGAAAACCTTCTCTTCACAGACCTCTGGCCAGCCTACAGCCACGTAATCGAATTCCTCGAATCAGGCAAATGCTTCGCAGAATTCACAGACTCAGGCTCAATGCAGGAAGAGCTAAACGAAATAACAAAACCATTATGCCTGACAGCAAGATACAACACAGACCGCCCCGAGACAATAATGCACGCAAAAACAAACATACTGATACCCCCCATCTCAGGAGACTACATCCATGACTTCATAACACACATAGAAAAAGACGAAGCCCTCCAGAAACAGATGCGAAACGGCAAAAAACTCTACGGCAAAAACGTAGGCGAAAAAATAATAAAAATAATAAAAGACACAAAAGACCACCCATTCGAATGGGCGCACGACATCGTCGGCCTGAAACAGGACACAAAAAAGCAATTCGACTTTCTGTAAAACACCAAAAAACGTGAGAGTTAAAATATTCTGACAGTCCAAAAAACAGAACATTCAACCAAAAAAACAACACAGAGACACTCCTCCTTCCCCCAAAACACAACAAAACCACATATGTCTCCCACAAAACCCACCTCCCACAGCAAAAACAACACAAAAAAAGCAACAAGCACAACACCCAACACAACAGACAACAAAACAACAAAAACCACACATCAAAAAAATAAATGGGAAAAAAAGACCAAAAACAAAAGTCAATGCCCAAGCAAAGCGCCGGTGACCCAAAGCGAAACCAGAACGAAACAGACCTGTGACCTAAAACGAAGTTTTACGGTCGCACTGATCGCCAGCCTTTCTGAAGGCTGTTTGTGGTCGCCCTAATGATCAACCTTTTACAAGGTTGTCCTACCTCATCCTACTCCAGTAAGATATATAATACTACCCCCCGCAAAAAAGAACCATGAAAATCAGTGTAATCGGCTCAGGATACGCAGGACTAGTAAACGCAGCAGGCTTCGCACACATCGGAAACCAGGTAACATGCGTAGACATAGACCCAAAAAAAATAGACCAGATCAACAACGGCATATCCCCGATATTCGAAGAAGGCCTCGAAGACATCCTAAAAGACTCCCTAAAAAAAGGCAACATCAAAGCCACCACAGACATAAAAACCGCAATAGAGCAGACAGACCTGACCTTCATAGCAGTCGGCACACCATCAAACGAAGACGGCTCAATAAACCTGAAATTCATAAAAACAGTATCAAAAGACATAGGAAACATCCTGAAAAACAAAGACTCATACCACCTCATAATCGTAAAATCAACAGTAGTACCCGGCACAACAGAAGACACAGTAGGAACAATCATAGAACAGACCTCCGGGAAAAAAAGAGGGCGGGACTTCGGCCTTGCCATGTCCCCTGAATTCTTAAGAGAAGGAAAAGCAATGGAAGACTACCTAAAACCAGACAGGGTAGTCATAGGCGCACACGACAAAAAATCAGCCGACATCCTCTGTGAACTAAACAAGCCCCTCACAGGCAACATCATAACAACAGGCATAAAAACCGCAGAAATGATAAAATACACATCAAACGCCTTCCTTGCAACAAAAATCTCATTCACAAACGAGATCGGAAACATCTGCAAAAAACTAGGCATAGACGTCTACGACGTCATAAAAGGCGTAGGAGCAGACTTCAGGATATCCCCCTACTTCCTAAACGCAGGATGCGGCTTCGGCGGCTCATGCTTTCCAAAAGACGTCAAAGCCCTCATCGCAAAATCAAGACAACTAGGCTACACCCCGACCCTCCTCGAAAGCGCAATAACAGTAAACAAAAACCAGCCAAAAAAAATGATTGACCTCGCAAAAAAACACTTAGGTGAACTAAAAGACAAAAAAATAACCCTCCTCGGCTTGGCATTCAAGCCCGGCACAGACGACATAAGAGAAGCCCCCGCAATAACAATAATCGAAGACCTCATAAAAGCAGGCGCAATAGTAACCGTCTACGACCCAGAAGCACAGGACAACATAAAAGCCATCTTCAAAGACAAAATCAGCTACGCACAGGCAAAAGAAGAAGCAATAGCATCATCAGGCACAATCATGCTCCTGACAGAATGGGACGAATTCAGGGACGAAACACTCTATGAAGGAAAACTAATAATAGACGGAAGAAAAACCCTGAACAAAAAAACACAAGCAGACTACGAAGGCATCTGCTGGTAAACAACAAAACCACACACTAATTCTCATCCTTCCTGATCAAAAACCTCCCAATAACAACATAATCAACCCCCGTTCTCATCATAGACAGGTAAGCATCCACAGGGCTGCAAACAATCGGCTCC
>JAFCBW010000070.1 GCA_017610525.1 Candidatus Nanohalarchaeota archaeon
CGGCATCAAAACAAAAACCACTGCAAGAACAAAAACAATCTGTCTCATCGCCCCCATCTTTCTCCTGACAGCATTATTCATAGATTTCACCAAATAAGTCATACGTTCCATAATCAACAACAACATCAATAAGCCAATTCATACCCACTCACAAGCCTCACAAGCGCTACTGCGCCAGAATCTCACATTTCCCAAACATCTGCCTAACAATTGCCTTCAAACTTTTATATATTTGCCCAACATCCCTCCAAAAATGCACGTAGTGTTACCCCTACAACACAACAACTTGTGCGCTCCAACAACAAACCACCCACAACCAACTCCCACAAGAACATAACCCTCATGGAACTCACACACATTCCTTCCACACAATAGCGATTCAGGCGCTCAAGCGCCGACCCCGTCCATGGAATTTACCAATATCACATGTTTCTCTCGTTAGACCCCCAACAACACCAACAAATCATGACCCAACATAACCCTTTTGTTTGAACGAACAAATATCCTTCATCACCATGGAATGAACCAACAAAACCAGACGATTTCCAAACCAGTCCCAAACGCGCTGCGTATATAAACAGGCAAATGCATATGTTCCAACAACATACAGCTCATTTCCACATCCTCTATACGTTGCCGGTTTTTGCAAAAGACCCTTCCCATCACCGTTCCGGATCCGTTGCGCGGTTGGGAAACCGTATCCGTTGCTTTAGCCTCCCAAATACATTACTTAGCCTCCCGCGAATACCTTCCCGAAATTAGTCTTCACACGCGCAGGCTCAAACTCATAATATGCCTGCTTATCAAACCATGCGCAATCCCTGTCCGAAACGTCAGCCCCGATGCGTAAAAAACAACTGCGAAGCAACATCCTCAACACTTTCGCTCCGTATCCTCCCTGGATTCAAGCAGCTTCCCCACACCCTTAACATGCCCTGCCCCCATGACAGCCACAACATCCTCAAACTCATCCCCCAGCTTTTGGAGGTTACGCGCCATAACATGATTCCTCTCAACAACAAGAACCACATAGACCGAAGGAAAATGCCGCCGAAGCTCACCCATAGCATACTCAATAAATTCATCATCCGGAACCTTATTAAGATCAATATCGCGAGACATCACAAGCCCCTTGACAGGAATCCCAACAACACCCACACCCATATACAAAAGAAGCTTCAACTGCCCAAAAAACCCAAGCTTGCGCATAAGACGGGAAAGAGTCACATTGATATCCTGATCAATAAAAGCGACCTTAGCACCAACCTCATGTGCGCAATCACACGCCGCAAGCATCTCCTCCCCCGGCAGGATATTGGTCTCCTTTGACAACTGCTTCTGCACATGGCGAAGAACCAGGAATATCGCCTTCTGCAAGATCGGCATCTCAATCTTCCCTTTTCCCTTCTCCCGCGACTTCAACGCAACATACCTGTCCATATCAAGCTCAACAGCGACACAGCCCGGCTTCTTATCCCCTATCGCCTTCTTCACTTTCGAAACACTCTCACCGGCAACATGAGAAGTCCCCACAATATAGATCGTCATAAAAACACCTTGCAACATCTTAATAATTAACACACATATATAAATTCCTGATACCCATAATACCTATTGCGAATCTAATTACCGCAATAAGGCGAGAGAAATGCAGGAGATAATAGAAAAAAGTAAATTTGAGAAAGAAGGATATTCTGTTTCCGTTAAGGGTTTTGTTACAATTCTGGAGCCAAAGAATGTGACAAAGCAGACTTCTGGAATCATTTCATTTGGCAGAAAAAAAGTCGATATCCATAAAGAGATTGGGGATATGGTCGAAAGCAGAGTATTACGCAAGGTGTCATGATGCAGGATATACCAAAAGGAGAAATGGTTTACATAGATTCGTCTATCTGGATTAGACATTATAGTAGTGATTTGCAATCCAGAAAGGAATGCACAAATTTCCTGAGGTCTGTTGAACTCGGAAAGTATCGGGCGTTTATATCGACTTTAGTGGTGGATGAAGTATCCTATATTTTACTAAAGCAGAAAGCACAGGAATTATTGGATGAAAACAGGCATTATAAGATAATGGATAAATTAAAAAAAGATAAAGAGTTATTCTCTCAGTGTTGGGAAATTGCACAGGAACATGTGTATCATGTCCTTGCCATGAAAGAAAAGGGCGTTCTAAGAATCATAAGTCAAATGCCTGAACTGGAAATGTTTTCATCAACAATAAATAAATACCAACTATTTCCAAGAGATGCTACGCATTTAAGCCTGATGCAATCCATGAATATTTCCGACATTGTTACTACCGACTCTGATTTTGACAAGATTAGAGAAATCACCGTCTGGAAACCATGAAGTGTTACAATGACAATAAAAACATCCTTTCTCAACATGAACCTCAAAAACCCATTAGTTCTAAGCGCAGGCATCCTCGGCGTATCCGCATCAACAATGATTCGTGCATACAACTGTGGCGCAGCCGCAGTAACAACAAAATCTATAAGCATCACCCCAAGGCAGGGCCACAAAAATCCCACAGTCATCGCATACGAAAAAGGGCTGATGAACGCAGTCGGTCTCTCAAACCCCGGCATAGGCGCATTCACAGAAGAGATAAAAAAAATCAGGCAAAAAAACATCCCCCTGATTCTGAACACAATCGGCAAAACTCCCCAGGAAATGGCGCAGGTAGCCAAAAAAGGAGAACAAGCAGGCGCAGGAATAATCGAGCTAAACCCCTCGTGCCCAAACGTAACCCACGAAAAACCTTATGCCTCTGACCCAAAACTCCTGAAAGAACTGATAACAACAGTAAAAAAGCGCATAAAAATACCAGTGATAGTAAAGCTCTCACCAAACGTAGAAAACATAAAAGAAATAGCCAAATCCGCAGAACAGGCAGGCGCAGACGGCATAACCGCAATAAACACAGTAGGTCCAGGCATGCTTATAGACATCGCAGCAAAAAAACCCGTCCTCGACTTCAAGACAGGCGGCATAAGCGGCCCCGCCATAAGGCCGATTGCAGTGCGCTGCGTATATGACATCTATGAGACAGTAAAGATCCCGATAATCGGCACAGGCGGAATAACAAGCGCAAACGACGCAATCGAGATGATGATGGCAGGCGCAACACTTGCAGGTATCGGCTCAGCCATATATTATCATGACATCAGCATCTTCAAAAAAATAGCAGAGGACATGGAAAAATGGCTAAAACAAAACAACTACAAAAGTGTAGAAGAACTAATCGGTGCCGCGCATGTGTGAAAAGAAGAAACAACAACACAGTTGTGTGCTTGAGCGAAAGCGAAACACACTTAATGATCAACCTTTTAGAAGGTTGAAAGACTATCCGGTTGGTGTAAAGATAACAGACATAATCACAGAAACCCACGACACAAAAACATTCATTCTTGATAAACCCATAGACGCCAAACCCGGCCAGTTCGTAATGGTATGGATCCCGCGCATAGACGAAAAACCCTTCACAATAACCAAAAGCGGCAAACACCTCGCAATAACAGTAAAAAAGAAAGGAAAAGCAACAAGCGCAATGCACAGCATGAAAAAAGGCGACATCCTGGGAATCCGCGGACCCTACGGCAACGGCACCTTCGACCTCGAAAAAAAGAAAAAAATAATACTCGCAGGCGGCGGCTACGGAACCCTTGGCCTTGCACTCCTGTTAGAAGAAGCAACAAAAAAAAACATAAAAGTTGACGCAATCATAGGCGCAGACACCCAAAAAAACATCATTTTCACAGACCGCTTCAAAAAACTTGGCGCAAGAGTAACAATCACAACCGACGACGGAACAGAAGGAAAAAAAGGCTTTGCAACCGAGGCTCTGGAAGAAAAACTAAATGCCCGAAAATACGACGCAATCTACACATGCGGCCCTGAAATAATGATGAGATATGTCCTAAAACTAGGCATGAAGTACGGAGTAGAAGTACAGGCATCCTTGGAGCGCTGGATGAAATGCGGCTTCGGAATTTGCGGCGGATGCGCTCTGGACCCATCAGGCCTGCGCGTCTGCAAAGACGGCCCCGTCTTCAAGACCGATATCCTAAAAGACATAGAAGGCTTCGGCGCAACAACAAGAGACAAGAGTGGCGCAAAAGTACAATGGAAAGATATGAACTAAAATGACATTATGGGTGATACATAAATGACAACATCAGAACAAGTAGCAAAAATCCTTCTGGAAATAAAAGCAGTAACACTTAAACCAGAAAAACCCTACCGTTACGCATCAGGAATCCTAAGCCCAATATATTGCGATAATCGCCTCCTGATGTCATACATTGACAAAAGAGAACAGGTAATCAACTATTTCATAGATACAATAAAACAAAATAACCTCCAATTCGACATCATCGCCGGAACAGCAACAGCAGGCATCCCTCACGCAGCATGGCTTGCAGAAAAACTAAAAAAACCCATGATATACATAAGGGCAGGCGCAAAAGAACACGGCAAAACCAACCAGATAGAAGGAAAACTTGAGAAAGGACAGAAAGTCCTGGTAATCGAAGACCTCATCTCAACCGGTGGAAGCTCAGTTGCCGCAGTAGAAGCAGTACGAAACGCAGGCGGCATTGTAACAGACTGCCTGGCAATCTTCACATACGAGATGCAAAAAGCAAAAGACAAATTCAAAGAATCTGATTGCAACATAATCACACTAAGCGACTTTAGCACATTGATTCGTATCTCTGGTGAAAATAACTACATCAACACAGATTCAGTAAAAAAAGCACTGGAATGGAGCAAAGACCCCCAAAAATGGGGCAAAAAAATGGGCTTTGAATAACACGATAAAATAGCGAAATGCAAAAATTATATATTCAAAAGAACCAAAAGAACTCATAATAAACATACTAAAGGTATTATCATGACATTCACAGACAATCTAATAAAAAAATCAAAAGAAACAAATTCCATAGTCTGCATGGGGCTCGATCCTGTACTCGAAAAAATACCCCTCAAAGGAACAACAGAACAGGTACTCGAAAAATTCTTCCAAGACATCCTAAACGCAGCAATATCAGAAAACACACTTCCATCAATAGTCAAGCCAAACATAGCATTCTACGAGCAATACGGCTTCGAAGGCCTAAGAGCCCTGAAAAATATCATCACAGCATACCAAAAACAAGACATCCCCGTACTCCTCGACGCAAAGCGCGCAGACATAGGAAAGACATCAGCCGCATATGCAAAAAACCTCTTTGACTTCTGGGGCGCAGATGCAATCACAGTAGCCCCCTACATGGGCCAAGACTCAGTATCACCATTCATAGAATACTGCAAAAAAGACAAGGGAGTCTACATCCTTGCAAGAACCTCAAACAAAGGCGCAGTCGACCTCCAGAACCTGATGGTCAACAAAACCCCTCTCTACATGAAAACAGCCCAAAAAATAACCGTATGGTCAAAAGATTCCGGCGTAGGCGCAGTAGTAGGCGCAACATACCCAAAAGAACTGGAATCAATCTCAAAACTCTTTGTGCAGTCAAAAAAACAAATCCCCTTACTGATCCCCGGCGTAGGCGCCCAGGGCGGCAGCGCAAAAGAAGTAGTACAAGTCCTGAAAAACACAAAAAATAACCTCTCGATACATAGAATCAACTCATCATCCGCCATATTATACGCATACGAAAAACAAGACACAGACGACTACGCAGGCGCCGCAGTAAAAGCAATAAGACAGCAGAACAAAGAAATAGCTTTCAAAAATTAAGACCAATAGTATACTGCCTGATGAATTTCTCGAATCCCAGTCTAAACATTATATCAATCAAAAACATATGAATTTCAGAAAATAGTGCATCATTCTCTCGGATTATTCACACAACTACTACAAAGTAATATAAAACTTCCTGAAAAATACAAATTCATGACATCTACAGACCCGGGCATTGTTCATCTCTCTGGTCAGGAACTATATAATCGTACACTTAAAGCAAGAAAAGTAATCTCTGAGAGCTTTTTGAGAGCTCAAATAGGTCATGTGATATATCAGGAATATGAGGGCTCTGATCCTAAAAAAAGAATAGCCTCTATGTTGGGAATAACTAGTCCCACCAAAGTAAAGGATTGTATAAATGAGAGATATATCAACAATGCTTGTACTTGTTTAGCAAATCATAATCGATATGACGAGACCATACTATTTTAACGCAGTTTATGAGAAAAGCAACAAAACAACAAGAGGAGTACCAATAAGTTTATGTAAAAATA
>JAFCBW010000071.1 GCA_017610525.1 Candidatus Nanohalarchaeota archaeon
CGAAATTATTTAAACCCTTCTATTTACCAAAAAGTCACAAAAAACAACCACCCGCAATTTATATAAAACCCAACACCCCCAATATAGATCATGCCTGAGAACAACTGCGCATACTGCCACAAAAAATTCGACGAATTCCCATTCACATGCAAATTCTGCGGAAACAACTACTGCTCAGACCACCGCCTCCCCGAAAACCACAAATGCGCAGGTCTCGAAAAATACAAAGAAAAGCAGGTAAACTCATTAACAGCAAAAAAACCAGCCCAGCCAATAGAATACTTCTACCGCAAACACGAGCATATAACAGCCCAAAAGAAAAAGCCAATAATGCCATACATAATAGTAAGCATAGGAATCCTCCTGATGATCACAGCCTACTTCATACACATAAGCATGTACTACATCGGCTTCATCCTGATATGCGCAGGACTCATAAAACAATTCATGCCCCGTACCAGTATTTAGTCACTCCGAGCATAATTCATCTTCACATGCTCTGGATTAAGTAATATTCTTAAGAATCATAACTTCCTGATTCTAAACCTCTACTGGAAAGAATCGCATCTCCAAGAGTGAGAAATCCTTCAGAGCCGAGCAGTTTTTGGAATAAGGGATCATCAGTATGAACCACCACAATAGGATAATTTTCTCTCTTCCCCATTATCGGAGCAAGAGCTTGATATCGTGCAATGACTTCCTCTGTCAAGCTATCACTAATACCTTTTAAGGATTCTAACCGCTCCACATATTCATCGAGTGTCGAATATTCTTTTACACCACGAAACCAATATCCAGATTCTTGTGCCTTTCTTGACTCAGTCGCTCTCTGGTACGCTCCTTCCAAACTATCTTTCGTAATCACGTACACTTCTATGTCAGTTCCCATTAAATCACCACAATTACTACGCAACAGTAATATTTATAACTCTTTGGGTAACTTTAGTCAAAATATAGAATATCTATAAGCATCTTATCTGCCAAATGCATAAACCCCATGCATTCAAGATAGAAAATAAGGCAAATGCAATTCAATACAAAAGACACATACCCAAAAGCTATGCCTCAGTCACTCCACGCATAATGCATCTTCACATGCTCAATATCTCCCCAGTCAACAGTCTTGTTGACACCGACAAGCAAATCATGCCAATAAGCCTTGGCAGCCTTCATCTCATCCTTCTCAAACCTCTTGATCCACTTCTCAATCTCAGGATTAGTACCAGCCACATCACGAGCCTCATATAGATAAGTGCGTATTATATCCCGGACCCTTTTCGTCTCCCAGAACACAGGAACAACACCCGCCTTCGTATCATAATCACGCAGTTTCTGCAAAAGCTTCCTGCAATGCTCATAATAATCAACCTTCACACCACAGCCCTCAGCAATCAAAGTCTCAACCAGCTTCTCAGACCACCCCCGGTGGAACCTGCAGATACCCGTATTACCGGAAAAAAGCTCCTTCACAGACCTGTCAACAGACTTCGCACCCAGATCCTTTGGCGGATAAAAATCATTGCCATAATAACTATAGAATTTGCCCTGTATCTGCAGCGGAATAAAAAACCCGGGAACCCAATACTGGCACGGCGCAATATACCCATCCAACCCGAACGGTATATAATTCGCAATATCCAGAAACTTAAACTCACCCTCGCGCCCACTGTATTTTTCAGAAAGCTTGCGGACCGCACTGCGGATACCATGCCTGAACATCTTTGAAAACTCAGTCCTCTGGTACGCGATATCAAAAGCAAGCTTAACACCGATATCAGCATGCTTAAAAGAATCCTTCATCTCAAAAGTCAGGGCATCAAAATTAGCATCAACATCAACCCCAACATCATCCTTCGTCAAAAGCCCCTTATGCATACACTCAAGCACAAACGACACAATATTTCCAAACCCGATAGCATCATACCCCATACACTCAACAGCACCGACAAGCTTCTCAGCAGCCCTCTGGTCAAAAATACCTGCATTAGGCCCAAGCGCCTCATACGGCTCATAATCCTTCTTCCTGTCATCCTTATATTTCTTGCACACAGCAGGACACGGCTCACCGCACGTCCGCCACTTCTTCGTATCAATAGTCTCTTCATTGAACTGCTTCAGGTAATGCCCGATAATAAACTTCTCATAAATCTCTTTCCTCTTATCCTGCGGAAGATACACAGAAGTCCAGTTAAACATAGGAAGCCACGCGCCAATCGTAGACATATTAACCCCAAACGTCCCGCCGCTATTATACTTCTCAACATACCTGTACTTCTCAGTCGCCTTCCTCGCAGAATCAGTCATGCCCGCACCCAGATGCTCACTAAATATCTCATCAACAACTTTCATATCCTTAAGATTCTTCGGCTCAAACACATGATCATCCCTGTCACCACCATAGACGACAGCAACAATATTATGCGCCTGCGCAAGCACAGAACCAAAACCGCCCCTGCCAGCCCATCCGTCAGACCCCTTCAAAATATTGCCATTCCTGATGACAAGCGTACTTATGGCCCCCTGGTTAGTGGTGATAGCAGCAGGACCAACCGCAAGTACCCTGAAATCAAGATACACCTTATTCTTCAGAAACTCATCCTTGTACTTCCCGACCACATACTCATGAAGGGAATATACACCGGAATCATCCTTAGCAAACACATCCATGAGCGCATCCTGCTCAATAGGATAGAACTTCACAGACATCTTACCAGAAACATTCTTAATCACAAGAATTGACAGTTTCTTCGACTTCCCCTCAATCTTCACAAAATCCACACCCGCCTTATACAAAGGCAGCGCAGCACCCCCGATAGTGCTCAAAAAAAGAGTCTCAACCACAGGCGAATGACCGACAACAATCAACCTGTTTGTACCAGGGATCTTACTCCCCGCAAGCGGACCCGCGCCGAATATCAAACTGTTTCTGGAATCAAGCACTCCATACTCATAAGTCTTTGCAGACATATGCACATCAACAGCATAATCAACAACACCGATAACATTGTCAGACTCATGCATTATGCACTTAAAAGAGCCTTTTTCAGCATTAACTTCAAGAACTTTTTTTATCATACAACCACCTTCAATATTATACATTATTCCATCCTTATATAAACAATACTCAATCAATAATAATTTCCTTTTCAATACTTGCGACCACCTTATTATAAACCGTAATCAATATGATACCAAAAATCGCAAGCGCAATAAAAAGCACAATCAACACCACCATTAAAAGCATAGCAGACCTCTGCACTCGCCCGAATATTCCTCCTCCGCCATCCACGCCATCTGCAGTTGACCTGATATCAAAAATCACAATATCAAGTATAGTCCCGCAATCCTCAAGACAGCTCCCTTTCGTCTCAAATGACTCGCACTGCCCATTCCCGCAAAAGTCAAGATTATACCTATCCTCATCGCAGCTCTGGTCCCACATGCAATTCTCAGAGTATGACAACCCAAAAAAACATATAACAGACAGCGCAACAGACAAAAGCAAAAACATCTTCTTCATACCAAGTACCATATTAAATTATTACATGACATTGTTTATATTATTTACAGGATAAGCGCAATTCACTAAGCACACCATAAAATACATTTAAATAATTAATCGCACACATAAACACACATAGAAGCAATAATTCTATCGTTTGGCGGTGCATTCCAATGATAATACCATTCAAAAACATCAAACATTACATATTCGACCTTGACGGCACAATCTGGACACACACAGACTTACTGCCGCACGCTGACTACGTCATACAGAAACTCCAGAAAAAAGGCAAAAACACACACTTCATAACAAACAACACAATCCTTTCAAGAGACGGTATTGCAAAAAAACTAACGCACATGGGCATAAGGACAACCAAAGAACACATATTTTCCGCAGGATACGTCGCATCAAAATACTTTGAAGAAAAAGGAATAACAGAAATATACGCAATCGGCGAACACGGCCTTGTCGCAGACCTGTCAGAAGCAGGCATCAAAGTCTCAGAAAACGCAAACAATGTCCTCATAAGCATTGACCGCAGCTTCAATTACTCCAAACTAAAACATGCAACAGACCTCATCAACAAAGGCGCAGAACTCTACTGCACAGGAATCTCAAAATATTTCAGGGCAGGCACAGAACTATACCCTGCCGAAGCCCCCACAATCAAGGCAATCGAAACCCTCACAGGCAAGATGCCGATACACCTGGGCAAACCATCAGATGCATTCAAATCACGGATCTCAGAAGACATAACCCTCTTCCCAGAAGATGTCCTCATAATCGGTGACGACCTGAACGAAGACATAGTCTTTGCAAACAAATGCGGATTCAAAAGCGCCCTCACACTCACAGGCAACACCTCAAAAGAAGCAGCCGACGAGGCAACCAGCATGAAAAAGCCCGGCGCAGTAATCCGCGACCTAAAAGAGATAATCACATTCTATTAAAGATCAGACAGGATTAAACATAGCCCACTCCTTCAGATATACTGCTAGCGCGAGATTAAAAACAGTCTGAAAAAAGAGTCTGGCTTGGGGAATACCTTCAGGACTTGAGATCCTGTCGAACCAGACAGACAAAGGCATCTTCACTATATGGACCACCACCATGATCCAAAAAAGCCCGTAACCCCTCAAAAAATACGCCACCACAGCAGTAGCTCCATCAAGCAGATTCTTGAATGACGGCAATATGAAAGACACATCAGTAACATCTGACGGCATCATAAACTGCCTTATACTATTAAACCCGAGCGGCACCAAAGACATAAACAAAAATCCTGTCCAAAGAGAATAATTCAAGCCAACAACAATTGCAGCCAGGGTTGTAAACTCAATATAGAATATCGCATCAATTCCTGTCCTTGAATAAAAAATACCAAGCGGAATTTTATCCACCCAGATAAGCAGATATGCAAACGCAAGTACCCATCCGCCCAAAATGAAACACAACAATAACCCTATCGGAAGCGTCAATACAATCTTCAGATGCGCATACACATAAGAGAGATTACACCTTTCCAGTACCATAAAAAAGATATTTAGTATCGCACATTAATATTTCCATCGGCAAATCACAAAGATAAACCTTAAATATATCAAAAATCATTATTAACACATGACCCCACTAAGATTCAGAGACACATTAGTCACCTTGATAGGGCACGCCACATTCAGGATAGAAACATCAGGCTTAACAATATACACAGACCCCTACAAGATACCGGACAACTCACCGCCGGCAGACTTCATACTCGTATCACACAGCCATTACGACCACTGCGACCCGGACGACATCAAAAAAATCACAAAAGAATCAACAATACTCATTGCAAGCGAAGAAGCAAAAAGAAAACTCAAAGGAGATATACAGACAGTTAGCCAGAACGACGAGATAACCATCCAGGGATTGACAATCAAAACAATCCCCGCATACAACATAAGCAAACCATACCATCCAAAAGGCGCAGGAGTAGGCTTCATAATAAACACAGGCCAGACCACAATATACTTTGCAGGCGACACAGACTACACAGAAGAGATGCAAAACCTAAAAGATATAGACATCTGCCTTGTGCCGATTGGCGGGACATACACAATGGACGAAAAAGAAGCATCAGAATTCGTAAACCACATCAAGCCAAAAGTCGCCATCCCAATGCACTACGGAAGCATCACACAAGGCGACCCCGTCGAATTCAAAAGACTCACAGACTCAGCAATAGATGTCCGGATAATGGCCTGAACTGAAACTATATTAACAACCCAACACTAAATACATTCATGGTAAACATAGAAAACCTTTTCAACAATGCATTCCGCGCAATAAAAACAGAACCAAAAATACTTCTGCCGCTTGTCCTCAACTGGATACCTATGGCCATAATCTCTTTTGCATTAACTGTCATGGCAAGCGACTTCATAAGCAAATACTCTCTTGACACCCTAACATCGACCCTTGAAAAAGAAAGGCTCGGTCTCATAACACAACTACTCCAGGAAAACATTTACCTCATAGCACTTGTGATATTGGCAGCATCAACATCAATCTTCATCTCCTCATTTGTCAATGCAGTCTACCCGACAATCTCCTACCAGATATATTACCGCAAAAAGATACTCATAAGCGAAGCAGTATCCATCGCAAAAAAAAGATACCTGAAAGTACTCTGGACCAATATTGTATTTGGTATACTCTCCATATCTCTAATACTGGGAATGAT
>JAFCBW010000072.1 GCA_017610525.1 Candidatus Nanohalarchaeota archaeon
CAGACCTTACAGTAGACAGGCTTAAGGAACTAATGAAATAATTGGTCAATATAATATCTCACATCAACATGCTCTCTTTTTCTTCCATACCCTCCATGGGCACACAAACCACAGAAACATGAAGAAGTATGCGCAGAAGAGGATATCGCCTGCGTTGGAATGAAACATTCCTAGATAGATGCGCACTATAGTCAAGGCATAAAATAAATGAGCAAACATCACCCAAAACAAAATTGCCTTGATCTATCCGGGCGAATCACAGATTCGCTGGATTTTCGAAATGTTCACCCATTTCGAATTTCGAAAATTGGAAATTGGGTACCAATTTTCAAAATCCTAAAATTGCATCGCAATTTTAAGGATATGGGAAGGCACTCCACTCAATTTATTAGTGCCTTCACTATACATTTAAGAGGAATACTCCTGCGAGCGCTCTTGAAAGTCCATTTTTCCGAAATCAGCCACAAGATATCAGTTGCAGTGAGTACGTTATATAGTTGAAGACATAATTAATTGGACAAATGTCTTCACCATATAGATTAGCGCCTATTGATTATTTGTCAATTTTTTCTATTTAATAACAACGCTAACTATAATGGGTTTGGTGTGCGTACTCCTTTTGTTGAGGCTGCATTACTATTGATTATTACTTCAAAAGCTATTGTTTTTGGCACTTTAGTGAGATATCACCAAACGCCATCATTAGACTCTTTGATCGTGGCTTGTGCAACAGCACCTCATACTTTGGATACAATAAAAAATATATAAACCAACAACCCCAATATCATGTATAACATAACAACCCGAAAAAAGGTCTTAAACATGCCAGTAGCAGAATTAACCGGTCCATCACCCATAGAGATCATGCTCGGCAACATGAACCGCCTTGACTTTTTCGACTTTTTCTTCGTATGGCTCCTCTTCTTTGTAATAATCTATGCTATACTGAAAAAAGCAGAATTCTCAGAAGAGCTATCAGTAAACGCAGTAATCGCTTTCGTAGTAGCCTTCTTCATAATCAACTACACACCCATAGGAATGACCTTAGGCACATTCTTCTCAACACTATTCGGACTTGCAGCCGTAATAATCGCAGGGCTTTTGGTAGGAATCCTGTTCTTAGGCATGGCAGGCATCAAGTTCGACGAACTCCTCGGCAAAGGCAACAAAACCGCCATAGCAGTCCTGTTAGGCTTCCTTGCCATAATAGCCTTCATAAGCGTCGGCGGCCTGGGCTTCTTCAACATAGAAAGCGACATCGTAATCACACTATTCATGATTCTTTTAATGCTCTTTGCCGTAATGTTCATAGCAAAAGGCGATGAAAGCAAATAAAACCCGGCAAAAATTCATTCTCAACAGAACAAACAATTATATGCGCAACAGAAATAATTCATATCCTACTTAGACAATAGACCCTCTACACCCTCTCATCAACATCCGACTCATCAAAAACATCATCTTCTCCCTTATGAGAACCCATCTTATGCGCATCACTCTTCCCACCTACACCCGCATGAGTGGACACTTCCTTATGAGCATCATCATCCTGCGAATCATGCTTGTCATCACCCAATGCATCACCAAAAATATCATCATGCTCATGCCTCTTGCCCTTCTCCTCCTGCTCATCCTCAACCTTGGCATCCGCAACATCAAACATCCCCGCATCATGCCCATGCCCTGACCCTGCATCAACATCCCCTACATGACCTGCCACAAACTCCTTAACCTCCCTCACACTATCCACAAGATTAGGCACAATATCCTTAAACGCCCTCTCAAGCCCCGCAACCCTCGGCTCAATATCAATCATCTTAGTAGCATTCTCCTTAATCCCTTCATGCGCAGACCCCATCTCCTTTCGCCTCGCATCATCCTTCTCCTGCGCATCAGACTTAAACTCACCAATGATCTGCTGGATGCTCTTAATCTGCTCACCGATCTCCTTCATCTCAGACCGGAGTGAATTCACACGCTCATTCACAACCGACTCAACAATCTCATAGATATTCTCTCTCTCCTGATCACTGATATCCGCCTGCTGCCCACCCCCTTCATCTTCAGGCATACTTATCCCCGCCGGCCTTCCTTCCCCCCCCATAGGAGACATATTCGTAGAATCAGTAAACGCCTGTGGCCTCTTCGAGAAATCCATATCCTGCCTGTCTGCACTCATCAGGTCCTGATCCAGAAACTGATCCTGCGTAGACTGCATAGGCGCGCCGCCCATATCCTGCGCTCCGCCAAATGCCTGTCCCGGCGGCGGCCCCGCCATCGGCGGTGGTGCACCCGTAACCTCATTTCTCACAGACTCATTAAGTGCATCATCAATCTCCTTGAAACTATACCCCTCATCCTTAAGAGATCGAATAATATCAGACTCCGCAAGCCCCTTCGCACTAAGTTCACTAATCACAATATGCGGATCCCGCCGGTCACCCTGGCCCTGCCCGCCAGCCGCTGCCGGCTTCTTCTTCGTAAGCCTTCCAAACAACTTAAACTTCATAGCCTCTCCTCAATCAACTCTTCAACCTCTTTTCTGGTCACGAACTTCGTCGTAATCGGATTAATCAAATCAAGATAATTCTCCGTCTCCTTAAACTCCCTGCGCGGCACCAGCTCCCTGATCTCACGATGGATCTTATCAATATCAACCTCAATATTCGCAAGCCTGTCAAGTATCTGCTTAATCGTACATTTAGTAGACGTCTCACCATCAATAATCGTCTTCTTCTGCTTAATAGACTCCGTCTGCAGCGAATTCAGCTGCTCCTTAAGATTCCTGATATTCTCCTCAAGCTCACGTACTCTCTTACTGTTATCATTTACACGACCGACAACATTATTCAGCATCACATTCATAGCAGGCATATACCACTAATTATGTTCTCCCTAATATATATCTTTATCACATGGGTGTACCCCCAACTCATCACCCGCACTCCGCATAATCCTCCGCCATATAATCCACACCCGTAGTACTCAAAGCACTGACAAACAAATTAACTCTCCATTCAAGCGCCTCCATACCACCTCCCTTGGCAACCTCAATAGACATATCACGGCACACAACAGTAAAATCCACATCAGTATCATAAACCAGCCCGAAACTCAATCCGCAGCACGTCTCACATATCTCCTCCTCCTCCAAATACCCCCGCTCATCCGCGGCAAGCACCTCATACTTCTCGCTGGACACAACACAATACTCCCCATAATCAGGATCAACCTCACAATCCGGCCTTTCACAAACAGATTCACTTGACACCCCATTACATATTTTACCACTACCCCTGACCGCGCACCTGTCAATCAGGCAACTGGCGCACGACCCGCTGCAGCACCCATCTGACTCATAACTGCGCCTCTTTTCATTAACAACAACCGGCTCCCTAATAGAAATACACCTGATGACCGCATCGCAACTCACATTACCTCCCCCAAAATACCTGTACTCCTCCACCAGATCCCTGACAGCCTCATCCACACTGGATTCCACAACATACTTCATCCTCCCCTCCCAGCATGGAAAAATCATATCTACAACAGTACCTGCATCAGGACAATATGGTTCACTGCACGAGCAGTCCTCAAAACTCAACCCCATAGGCATAATCGCACCATCATTCAGCTTCCTCTCAATATTCTCACCGGCCACATCATCCAAAACCCACTCCTTCAATATCTCATAATCATACCAGAAATGATTTACACCCAGATCCTTCTCAATCACCACATCCTCATTACTCACAAAAGAACTCCCGTCACTCATCCTGACATTCAGTCCCCCTCCCCTCACAACAACCTCCTTCTTATCATCAGAAAATACAGTATTCACACAAGACATCCTCCCAACACTCAAAAAGTCAACCCCATCTACTTCATCTTCAATCAAAGAGATATACGAATTCACAATATCTGCCGTCTCATCATTGACCTCTGCCATAACTTCAGAAACATCAGGCACCTGCGGGACAACACACTGCCAATACCTGACCTCATCATCATTCCAGCCCCCCTTCACAGCAACAGCACCCAAAGCACGGCTGCCCGCCAATCCAAGAGCCATTTCAGCATAAGAAAGAACCTTATAAGACTCCTCATTCAGCCTCGAAAAAACAAAAGTCTCAGTAGAACTGACCTTCTCACTAATACCCATATTAGCATTATACTGCATCCATATAAGACCTGCAATAGCAAGCCCTATAATAATAAAACCCATAACCGCTACACTTACACCCTTCATATCACCACTTCACCACACCCACAGGTACGCAATCGCACTATCCCGTGAATCCGCAATCGGAACAACCGCCCTGTGCACCATGACATCAACATCATCACTCGGCATCCCGTTGACTTCAAACGACCTGACGCCATCCCTCTCAACAAAAAAATAATAACTATAGTCTGTCAAAGTCCGCTCAAGATAGTCACTGGCAACAGCCATCGCATCCACCTCAGAACCCCTGGCAATATACAACCAATCATGACCTTCATCAGAAAACCCCAGCGACTCACCAATAACTCCTGCAACCGTACCATGGGCGCCATCAACATAATACATATTCACAAGCACAATCTCCGCATACTTATACTTCTGCTGCTTTGCAATCATCTTCGAAGACTCAATCTTCTGGTTCTGCGTAACAAAAAAGAAATACAAAAAAACCACTGAAACAAGCATAATCACAGCCATGATATTCAGCATTGACTCCTGCCCCTTACATCTATTACTCTGCCCTTCACACAAACACTTCATAAAAACACACATCAATTAACAACTCTCAACTGCTTCTTATTATGATTATATTTAAAGACAATATACTGATTCCCTGCCTCAATCTGCTTGAACTCAATATTATCGAAACTTAAAACCTTGCAAAAATCACCTGCATATGTCCTAAGGCAAATACTCTTCCTCCCATCCCCATCAACCATCACAACAGGATAATCCAGCCTGATAGTCATAGAAGCACTCACATGCTTATCCATCTCACACCCAATCCTATACACCTTCTCAACCATCCCGACAACAGACTCAAGATCACCCTGCCTCAAATTCAGATTAAGCTCCCCCGCACTCACAGACCCGTCTTCATATCTGATCGCAACAGGCATAGTAATCCCGAATTCATGCTTTAATCCATACACACCCGAATCCTCCGCCTCTCCAAGCCGCCACGAACTCTCGTTTGGCGAATCAATATCCCTGACAGTCGCACTCCACCCCAGCCTCTCAGCCCTCATACAAGGCGCCTCATTATTAACAAAATCCTCATTAAGCGCATCAAGCATACGTGCACTCACAAGATAAGGATATCTGGTAGAATTACATGAAATGCAATCAATAACCTCATCAAACACAGGAATCGCTTTTGACTTAAAATCATATTCCTCTGCTTCCTGTGCAATATGAACATTCACCTCCAGAGTCTTAACCACAAAAATCGCAAAAATACTTATAAGTATGATTAACATTATCGGCTGCGTAAATATATTTATCTGCCCCTTCCTTTCTTGCTTCCTAAAAATCACTATCCTCACAATCCTTGCATTTAGGGTCGCACACATCAAACAACCTGCACCCTTTATCACATACATCATCATTAATATTACATGTCCTCATGCATGTCCCGCGCTTAAGCTCAATAATGCCCTCTGTTTTCCGTATGCATATTACCTTCGAATTCTCTATATCTGCATCCCTGACATCTTGCGAAAGAAGAACAGACACAGCATCCCTCGTCGGGTATTTAATAGAAAGTCTCCGCTCATCAACAGTCAGCCTATATGTTCTGGCAGAAGTATCAAAGATATACTCGACATTATCCTGTTTAGATAAATAAACCATGCTTATCTTCGACTTCAACTCCCCTGCAAACTCCCTTTCAGATGTAGCGAACACATTGCCTATCTGGTAAATTGCAAGATTATAAAACGACGCAAAAAACAATATCGACGCAATTAACCCCCCGATAAAAAGAACAGACTCCACAGTAACAGATGCTCCCTTTCGCCTCATCCTGCAATGCGCAGCCATAACTAAATTATGTCAGTCCTGCAATATAAAGTTTGACGGCAACTACTCAGGCATAACAATATCTGAGATATTATGGTGAAATTTGCAACAACGTTCGAGAATGCTATTTTTTAATCTTTTAACCCATATTGGAATTAACAAATTAGCTTCTTTTGATATGCTCGCAAGTTTCTGATTTCTATGGTGTGGATAGTTACACATGGGCAAAGAATCCGCGCAGCAGCATAAAACCCCTCCCCAAAGAATACTCAGTCCACATCCCCCGCAAGCACAGAAACATAGTCCTCATTTTTAACAAAATAAGTAGGAAACGTAGTATATACAGGCTTCTTCAATATCTTATCAGCAAGCGTCATAACCGTCTTTTTCTGCCCGAAATAGCTCATCTCAACATCGCACACAAGTCTCCTGCAATTCAGCCTGTCCTCCCTCAACTTCATGCACAAATAACTCCCGACAAACGTCTCATCATTCTTCACCCTTTCATCAAAATCTTCCGGGAACACCTTATCATCATTAGCAATATAAATACCTTCGACAATGTCCGGTATACTGATATCATAGAAATCCTCCTCACCCTCGCTGGACGTACATAACGTATTAGAGCGCGCATATATTTCAGAAAACTGCTGCTTGGCATCCTGGCGCGCATTCTCCATAAAAACCTTATTAAGCATACTCGTAAATGTCCCGATAACCAGAAGCCCTATAATCAACCCTGAAATCACCCAGTTCCACGCAAACGCCTTTCTTTGACTGTTCATATTACTGCCCTAAATCAGACTTTCACATTGCCGGCAATTCCTCAACTGTCTCATCTTCATAAACTCCGACTTTTGATGGCCAGCCGTGCTCCTCTATAGTGACCTCAAACAAAAGGATTGGAACATCATCCCACTTCCATGGCCCTCTGGCATTCATAGAGACCACAGTCTTCCCCTCGGACTCATAGTGGCTCTCAATCAACTCTCTTGCCCTCTCTTCAGTAAGCGACAGCTTTATTAATTCACACTTCTCCGTATCAGTATTGCATTCCTCAGAAGGATTAGTACAGAAGCAGTCGATGCAGCACGTATACGGGTCCTCGGGAGACTCGCACTTACCATCTCCGCATTCAGGCTTAACACATACTTTTCCAGTAGGCGAACAGCGCATCCCCGTTTCACACCTGCAATCCTTGCAGTCAAAGCAATTCTCAGACGCATCACAAACCCCGTCGCCGCACTCAGGCCCTTCAGGCTCCGTTTCCTTTTTCACGCACTTCTTCTCCAAAGAACATTCCTCATCCGCTTTGCATCCGCAGTCTTTCACACAACTCGCGCAATTCTCAGTCTTATCGCACGTCCCGTCACCGCAAACAACTTTTGGACCATCTGGCGGATTATCAGAAGAAGGCCCCTCATCATCTCCACCCATAAAAGAAAACACTGCAAAAATAAGAGCAATCACAACCGCAATACCTCCGACAAGAAATAATACTTTCTTCTTATCAATCTCTGTGCCTGCAGCCTCTGTCTGATATTGCCCTTCACCTTCATCTGTACTATATTGATTAATCACATAAATCACCATTTTACTATTTAGACACGATAGACTTGATTTTCAATGTCGGATCCCCCATCAAATAATTAATATGATACTGATAGGTATGCCCTGCGTCGCAATCACAACCCTGGCTGGAAGGATACCCAAAATAGGCATTCTTCCCTTCCATATAAGCATATCCTACCCTTGTACCGCTCTTGAACCTTGTAGCAACTTCTGTATATAATGAACCAATACAACAGTCACCCCCGGGTCGTCCACTGCACGGCATAAAACCACCAAAATTATCATCAGAACTCCCGAAAAACACAGCTCCGCCATTCTTTAAATATGTCATTGCAATAGAATTTGATGTTGTGCTTTTCAATTTTAAATGCCCTCCACCGCAAGCCATGTTCATCCAAAGTGCATCTGACAGGTCAAGACTGTTAAAGTCATCCGGGGTTGCATCAATACAGCCTCCCCAAAGCCAATCAGTCGCACTCGGTCCAGGTCCATGTGCAGATACAATTACAAAATCCTTTCCATTTGTCTGGGCAAGATCAATACATCCGCAAATTCCGTCACATGGCGAATCCTCCCAGACATCCTGACATGTGCATATCCCGGAGTTCCAGTCTAGTGCATCATATCCTCCGCAACCGCGTGTCTCAGAGCCCATGATCGGTGATGCATGCGAATTAAGGACAATCCCTCCTGTCTCATGCAAGTTCATTGCCGTATCTAAAGTATTCAATATTACATCTATATCTCCGCTATTTGGTGCAGGCATTCTTCCGACAGCAATATCCGGCATATAATTGCCGTCACCGTCAATATCCCCATAAGGGTCATCAGACCCCCACACAGAACCAATAGGCGCCTGCGGGAAATTAGCATATCCGCCGATAATGATCAAATACTTCGTATTCATTTTTGGAATCAGCCCATCAAGAACCCTATCAATATCCGTCCAACTGCCCGGGCTGGTAACAGGTCCTTCGCTAGGCAACACAGCATCCATCATATCCTCATCATCAATATAAAAAAACGATGCATCAAGCCCGTCAACAGCAAGCGCATCAATAAAATCATCAATCTTTTCCTCAAGACGCGTTATATCATCGGCAGAATACATCCCAAGATTACTCTTAAGCGCAACAATCAGCACATCCCCTCCAAGCTTGCACTCAGTCCCGTTCCATACCTCACCTGCAGGACAGCAATGCTTATCCCCCACAGGCCCGCTGCACACAAGCCCCGTATCACACTCAGGCGCACAGTAACAAATGTCCTCCTCCTGCTTATTCAAAACCAGATCCGCGCACCCGTCCATATCCGCATTAACCGCATCAGGACAGCAAAAGAAATGATCATCAACCCCCACATTCAAATCACTGCAATCTCCATCTGCCGGGCAGTCATCAGTACACGTCTCACAATTCTCCCCTATACCGCACTTATCATTCCCGCAGCACTCAGTCAGGTCAAACCAGCCAGTAAACCCTGCAGGGCAATCCGGATCCTTATCCAGGTAAGTACAACCATAAGAACAGAACCCATTGCAATCCCCGTCACATTCATAACAGTCATTATCAATAAGCCCGCCAGGGTTCCCTGGCGAGTATGCCGTCCCATTACAATCAAAATCACAGTGATTATTTGCTGGCGCACAATCAGGATCGCATACACCATCCCGCACACCCTGCGAATCAGGATCGCATATCCCATCCGTAGTAACCTTAACGCAATCCGGGTCATACGCCCGTTTAGGGTCAAGATCATCATTATAGCAATCAGGATCGCATATCCCGTCAATATCCCCCGCATCTATTACCCGGTTGTTATTCACATCAACACAATCAATATCACACTGCACATCATCCATTACATTATGAACATAACACAAAGGGTCGCACACATACGCCTCTTCATAAGAGCACATCGCATCGCACTTATCATCATAAGGGTCGCACCCCTCCATACCCACCTCAATAATAATATCCTTCGGACTCCCCGAAGTCCAAATCTGTATGTAATCACCCATCTTCACAGGGAAATCCCCGTCATTCCCATAGACAAGAATAGCGCCCGCCCCAATAGGCGACGGCGCCCCGGTACGATAAAACACAAGCGGACTACCCTCAGTATCAACAATCTCATAAGTATAAGCAAGTTCACTAAAATCATCATGTGACATAGAAAAAGTAGTCTTGACATTCACAGCCTCATTGCAGTCATCATTATATATCGCCTCAATCAACGCCTGGAAATCATCATACGATACTTCCTCATCAGACATCGCCACACATACATCATAAACAACACCCGATGTATTATTAAAAAGAAACACAACACCCAAAAGAACCGCAATCCCCCAAAAAGCAATTTTCGAATCCATAAACACACCCTGATACCTCAATACGCTATCAATATATATTATCAAAGTAGTATATATAATTTATTTTCAGGGAATTAGAATCGCACATCAAAAAGACTCTTTAATCTTCTCAACAATTCGCTTACTACTATAAAGCGCACCCAACTCCACTTCATCCACCCTTTTAACTGCTGCCGAAAGCCCCGCTTTCTTCAATTTCCCACGTAAATCTTTCACATCATGCATCTGGTTAGGGCCAACAACAATCACATCCGGACCTATATCCTTCACAATTTCAACAAAATCCTTACCTTCATATCCCAAAACAGCGAAATCCACACTCGAAAGCGCACCGACAACTTTAACCCGCTGGTCTTCAGGAACAACAGGCGCCCTCTTAAGCGCAAGAGCAGTAGAATCACGCGCAACAACAACACAAAGACAATCCCCAAACTCCCGCGCCTTCTGAAGAAAAAAAACATGCCCCGGGTGAACAATATCAAACACTCCACCGACAAGAACCATCTTCCCTTTTTTCCTCAAATCCTTAGGAATCATACACAATCTTATGCAAGACGATATTTATATTTTTGATTATAGTTAGCGCCGTTACTAAATAGACAAAATTGACAAATAATCAAAAGGTGCTAATCTATCCCGGGAAATCAAAGATTTCCTGGATCCTAAAAATCGAAGATTTTTAAGGATATGGTGAAGACATTTGTCCAAAAAGTTATGTCTTCAACTATACATACCCAATTATGACCCTATAATCAAAAAGCTTGAAAATATCCCAATGACCCCCAAATTTCATGATTGATGAGCCCTGCAACTCAACTCTTAACATAAATCATATTGCCAACAATCACATAATTAATAGAAAAAAGATCATCCCCAAAATTAACACCTGCATAATCAACACTACTTGCAATCTCAGGATACTCTGCAGCCAATATGGTGCCAATATCACCCGCAACAGTCCCCGCCTCAGCAGTACCCTTCAGCACAAAACACACCCTGCTATCCTTTGCATCCCTCGTCTCAACCCAGCACAACTCAATAAAATTAGCAAAGTCATCAGGAGAAAACGGTCCGCCTTCAATAAATGCCGCATCAGTATCAATATCCTCATCGTCATTAGGACTAGCAATAACCCTCCACTTCTTCATGATATCTCCCCTGAAATTATAGATCATCCCGATAACAACAGCCACAACCACAAGTACAATAATCATCTTCGCAATATACTCAAGCGACATCTGTGCTTTCCGTCTTAACATCATGCTTTCACCATAACCGTATCATCAATCTCATTATACTCAATCAATATTAGTGGCTGGTTCCTAATAAATGTATCCCTCACATGCCACTCAATAATATCATGAATCCCGCAATTACCGTCATAGATCACCATATCTCCATTCTCATCAACAATCACATTATTCTCAAGCACATCACATCCTCCTTCATCCTCAAGGAGCTTGGTAACATTATATTCATATATATTCTCATCAGGACGTACCTCAGCAAGCAGCGCATAACAAAGCCGCACATTATCCTCCTGCAGGCATCCAGCCTTATGCTGGTAGCATGTAATGACATGCGCCGCAATTTCACGGGTAAAACTCTCAGCATCCGAATCCTCTATCCTGTACCGCTCAGAACTGCATGTCGCAATATCACAAAACGCAGGCGGCTCAGAAATAGTCGAATAAATAGAACAGAATATTCTTGTCACAGAAAGATTAATTACCCCGAGAAACGAAAGAAGCACAAACAACGACACAAAACCAATCGTAATGATGCCTATCGTCTCAATTGCCAGCCCCTTTTTACGCGTATCCGTACCCATAACAAATTATAGGTCACTCTACTAAATAAAGCTTTACCTCAATCGCAATTGTCTATGCACTCAATACACATATCACGCACCGTATCTTTGCACTGATCATAGAAATCATCGCATAGCACACCAGAAGTACATGTAAGGCGCAATTCTTCACAATTATTATCGAAATCATCGCATGCTTCATTGCACTTTTCAACACAGCACTCTCCGAGACAAACCGAACTCATATCTACAATCTCAATCCGCCTTCTCAATGCCACATACGTTATCTTGATTTCACTATCTTTATTAAAAATCTCCCAATACACTTTATCCTCTTCACCGCAACCCTCATACGGTTCATCCTCTATATTCAGATGACTGTTCCCCAGATACCCGCAATCAAGATACCGGTTAAAATCCGCTTCAGTATAGTTCTCAGTAGAATTTACAGTCAGCGTATAACAGACATCATTCGCTTTAG
>JAFCBW010000073.1 GCA_017610525.1 Candidatus Nanohalarchaeota archaeon
TGCGATTTTAGCAGTATCTTATGTGAGCGCAGATCCACCAACGTCAGATGACTGGGAAGATTTGAATGTAAGTGTTGAGGTAGCATCCCAGATATGGGTTGACATAGCACCAGACCATATCAGGTGGTACGATGTAAACCCAGGTGCTGATAGTACAAACTTTACTGATGAGGAGAAAAGCACGACAAATCATGAAGGTATAGTGATAAGAAATATCGGCTCTGTAGATATTAAGACCGTGTGGTTCAATGCAAGCTATCCTGATGCTCTTCCTTATGGTACTGGAACATTGAGCAATTATGATACAGCTAATTTTGTTTTGCTAAGTCAGGCAGATATAGACGGTAATAATTCTGAGCAGACAGTGGATACCAGATATTATTATATTAATAAAAAGGAATATGCAGAAGCAGAGAGAGTGTATATTGATGCTACTACATATGATACACAGTATGGAAGAAATATTCCTTATGTTCAGACAGTTTATCCTGTGGCTGCGTCGAATGTAACACTCGGTCGCATGAGAGATGGTGCGAATGAATACTTCTGGGCAATACTAGCGGATAATGCTGGTGATTGCGATCCCCTTACAGGTGCCAGTGATCCTAAGTTCTATATAGGAATTGATCCGCATAATGAAACATATGTAGGAGATATTGATTTGAGCAGTGCTTGCGAAGCTGGCGGAACATGTGAAGAAGTGATAGCATGGTCTGCAGTAGGTGACTACTATCGCGGGTATCTTGAAGAGAATGCTAACAGATGGAAAGGCTCTGTAGTTGTACTGGATAAAGACTGTCATGGCGTAACTGTTATCACATGGAATAAGGATCTTGCGCTTAATACAATAAATGACCCGGCAGACTATTCTGCAAGTTACTGGCTTGCGAACTCATCCGGGTACGGTAGTACTAACTTTCCACAGGGAACTGACCTCGAAGGAGAACTTGCCCCCGGTGAGTATTATACTGGGTGGCTCAAACTGAGACTGCCTTGGGGGATTCCGGCAGGTATACTTGATGCAGGGACAATAACTGTGCATGTAGCAGATGCTAATCCATCAGCATAATCGCGCGATATATTTGGGATAGGAGAGATTTTTTTCTCTTATCCTTTCCCCTTTTTTATTTTCTATTTATTTTTTATAACTATTTTATTGATTTTTTGCTCTTCCTGTAATGTGGAGAAATAGGGCAGAGGGAGTTTGAGGGGTTGGTATATCCCAAAATCAAAGGGATATATTTTACACTACAGCGAAAGAGCCGAAGAATGATTTTATGAATATTTCAGTGTCTTATGAACATATAAACCTGCTCTTGATTCTGCTTGGCTTGGCAGTGATAATACATTTTCTGGTCCTGCGTACGACGAGAAAAAGAACACTGTATTTTTCAAATTATGCCTTGCTTGAGAGGATACTCGGGAGAAAAGTATTGCATCAGAATTATCCTGCACTTGCGCTTCGCATGATAATTATTATTTTACTTATCCTTGCAATATCTGACTTTAAACTTGTTTTGGATCTTGATGTTGCATCTTTTGATTATGTAATCGCTGTTGATACATCCCCCAGTATGTCCATGAATTTCAGAAATATTACTGCAATTACAATGGATTTCCTTGACAGCATGCCGAAAGAGACCCGTGTCGGACTTGTGACTTTCTCAAAAGAAAGCTATATCCAGTCTACTCTGACGCAGGACTACAGCAGGATAAAAAGAGGAATATTTAATCTTACGGTGGGGGTGCCACCGGGTACTGCGATTGGGAAGGGTCTTTTGACATCTTCAAATGTTCTTGATGAGTCGCTAAAGCTCAACAGGACAATCATATTAATTACTGATGGCAATATTGAAGAAGAACTTGCGGCTGGCCTGAATAAGTCACTTGATAGTATAAGAGCAAAAAATATCTCTGTTTTTGTGATGGGCATAAATAATACAGAATATTCTTCAGATTATGAACTTCCATCCCGACTGAGGACAGAAGATGTTAATGGGAGTGTCAGTGTTTACGGGCCTGTGCTTGATGAGGAGACATTGATGCTTATAGCCAACCAGACGAACGGGCAATATTATGAAATAACAGATAAGAATTCAATGGAGGATGCATTTAAGAGTATCATATTATTGCAAAGACAGGAAATTATGTTGGATGCCCGCTCTTATGTACTGGTACTGCTTGCTCTTCTTATCTTCATAGAATGGGGCTTGGGTGCGACGAAGTTCAAGACATTGCCTTAAGTTGCGGAAGTTTAGTGCCCTGATGCCCATAGTGAGAAATACTCGAGAAAGGGCCTGACGAAATCGTCTGTAGTTGTGTCCAGTTTTATGAATCCTGCGCCGATGTTGTTGAAATTCTTCTTTATTTTCTCTTCTTCCTCTATCGCTTTTTTGTTGTATTTGTCTCTTATCTTATCAAAGTCCACTTCTGTTCTGTTATTTGTGTATGGCAGTGCCACTCTCATCCTGCCAAGCCCTTCCGGGATATGATAGTCAAGAGGGTCTCTTATCATGACTCCAATCATTGAATCAAATTTTTCGCTGCACTGTTTGAGCGGAGTATACCAGTCATCTTTGATGTCAATAAAATCAGAAATGATAATGAACATTGTTCTTCCTGTAAGGGATTCCTGTGCAATATTTATTGCCTTGCCAAGGTGGGATGATCCCCAGTAATTTTTTGGTTCGCATATCGACTCTAGCATCCTGTGAAACTGAACTTCTCCCCTGTTAGGTATGTGCATCGCATTTATTTTGTCACTGTAAAGTGCCGCGCCGATCCGCGTTTTGGACATTGCTGCGGCATAGCCAAGCGTGGCTGCGACTACTGCTGCCATGTCACTTTTAAGGCATTCTTTTGTACCGAAAAGCATTGTGCTTGAAGTGTCAAGTAAAATGAATGTTGATAAGTCCATCTCTTCTTCGTAGACTTTTAGGTATAATTCATCTACTTTCTCGTGCCCGGCAGACATTCTGACGCTTGCTTTCCAGTCTATCTTGGAGGCGTCGTCTTCTGCGGTGTATTTTCTCATGCCGTAGAACTGTAGTCCGCTGCTTGCTTTTTTCTTGTATATCAAGGTGAATTTGAATATGTCGAAGAGCTGTCTTGAATTTATGAGTACTTTTTTCATAAGATTAGCTTTGTTGGGTGTAGCGTTATTTGGGGTTATGTTTCTCTTTGCCTCTTCTGAAAGAGTTTCCGGGTCAAAAAAAAGTGACTTCAGATGGTGAATTACGCTCTTATGATTATTTTTTGCGTTTTCTTCTGATTTGTCCATTATTATCAGCTATGAGATGATTATTTGCCGGGGGCAGAGGGTTAGATGCGGCGGAGAATCAATGATTTTTATACTGATTCATGAGTCAGTATACTGGTACAATTCTTATTATCTCGTCTATCACTTCTTCTGGTGATATTTTTGATGCTTTTGCCTCGTAATTTAATAATACGCGGTGCCTTAATACGGCGTAGGCAACAGTCTGTACATCTTCAGGTATTACGTATGCCCTGTCATTCATGAGCGCATTGGCTTTTGATGCAATAAATAGGGCGATGGATGCTCTTGTTCCTGCACCCCATGCAAGGTATTTTGCAAATTTGAAGTCGTATTTCCTTTGCTTCCTTGTTGTCATGATCAGGCTTACAATGTATTTTCTTATTGCACGCGAGAGATACATCTTCTTGACAAGCTGCTGCATTTCTACCAGTTCCTCGGGAGTGACTACGTTCTTTATCTTGAATTCTTCCATTGCACGCACTGTGGAGTTGTTTTCTACAATGTATGTCTCGTCTTCTTCAGGGGGGTAGTCCACGATTATCTTGAATAGGAAGCGGTCCACTTGTGCTTCCGGCAGCGGGAATGTGCCTTCCTGCTCTACAGGGTTCTGGGTTGCCAATACCAAGAAGGGCTTTGGCAGGTTGAATGTCTTTTTGCCGATTGTGACTTGCCGCTCCTGCATCAGTTCAAGCATTGCACTCTGCACTTTAGGCGGGGCACGGTTTATCTCGTCTGCCAACAGGAAATTGGCGAAGCAGGGACCTTTTACTGTATAAAATCCCTTGTCCGGGTGATACGCGGTCAGGCCGACAACGTCGCCTGGCAGCAGGTCAGGGGTGAACTGGATCCGTTTGAATATGGAGTTCCTGACTGTGCCTGAAAAAGAGTTTATCAGCAGTGTTTTTGCAGTGCCTGGAGCGCCTTCAAGGAGAGCGTGACCATTTGCGACTATACAGCGAAGAAGGGTGTCTACAGTTTCTTTCTGGCCGACTATTGTCTTGTGTATCTCGTGGCGCATCTGGCAGATTGTTTTGTTGCCGTCTTTTGCTACCTTATTCATGGCTTTTAGCTTGTCCAAATCGACATTATCATCTGTCAGGCGCTCAAGCTCTATTTTCTTTTCTTCTTTTATTTCTGGTTTTGTTGTCATCTTATCTCCTTAATAATGTATTGTTGTTTGTTGTTTATAAACGTTAATGGAGTGTTGATTTTGGGTGTTTTTTCAGGTGGTTTTTGTGACTTATTGATATATAAATAACGACAGCAAATAATGTATAGTAAAAGGATATTGTAGAGGAAAGGTGTGACGTGATGGGTGTTTGTAGAGAGTCTCGTATGGTTTCTGAAAGAGCTTCCAGGCGTGCTCATGTAGTGAGGGACAGGGCAAAGGCAGTTGTGAAAGTGAGAACTGTAAAAGAGAAGCATTTGATTAAGGATACGATAATTCACCGGCGCATGAGTGTGAAAGCTAAGTCTCGTCCTTTAAGTGAGAGTCATACTGAGCGTATCGAAGTTAGTGTTTCTGGTATAACTGGTGCGAAGACTGCTGATAAAGGTAAAAGTAAACGAGATAAAATTGCGCCAAAAGAGAGCGGTACTTCTGTCAAGAGCGCAGAGCATGGAGCGGGTATTGATGTTGATGTTAAAAAAACAGAAGGGATAGCTCATCCTGTTGCGGCGCTTATTGCCACTCGAAATTCCGGTGTTGGTGCTTCTGCGGTTCCTGTTTCTACCCCGGATGCATCCTGTGCTGTGTCTTCTGTTTCTGCTCAGGATTCTGGCGCCAAAACTGTGTCTTTCGGGGTTTTTGAAATACATTCGATTGAAGATAATCCGTTTGCAGAGGAAATACCTTTAGATGCTGCCATGGATGTGTTGCCGGTTGCAGATGTGTCTATACAGTCTCCTGTAGTTTCTGCTCCTGGTGCGCAAATGGCAGACTCTTTATCGCAGCAACAGCCTGGTGCTGATTCTTGTGGGCAGGTGCCTGCCGGTGATACTGCTATTGCTGAACCTGTGTCTTATGGGGTTTTTGAAATGCATTCGATTGAAGATAATCCGTTTGCAGAAGAAATACCTTCAGATGCTGTCATGGATGCGCTGCCGGTTACAGGTGCGCCGATGCAGTCTCCTGTAGTTTCTGCTCCTGGTGCGCAAATGGCAGGCTCTTTATCGCAGCAACAGCCAGATCATGTTATGCAAATCCCTGCGTCTGTTGAGCAAAACACAATATTGCGGGAAAGCGATAGTGTGGCGTGTGTTACTGAAAAAATAGAGCATGTACCTGTTGAAACTCACGCGGGAGAACCAAAGAATGGTGCAGTGCAAGTTCAGCCGGGACAGGACAGCACTGTAGTTCAGCAGGGCAATGTCTCTTTTGAGAATGTTCCTAGTGCAATTACTGTTCAGGATAAGGATGAAGAGCCAAGTAATATCGGCAAATTGAGGGAGCAGATAGTTCAACTTGAGGAGAGTATCAGCTCACTTCACCAGATGTATATGGATGGCATTATTGAAAAAAGCAGATATGACAATACAAAAGAGCATATTGAGGATGGTATCCGCAATGATAAAGTCCATATTTCAATTGAGACCCAGAGGAAAGTTCTGGATAATCTTAAAGTGGCGCTGGACAGGGACGTGAAAGCTGCACTGGATAATAAAGATTACCAGGAAGAAATAGAATCTATCAGTGCAGACCTTGACAGGCTTGAGAAGCTTCGTGAGTATAAGGTGATTGATGATGAAACGTATGAATCATCCAAATTAAAGATCCACAACCGGATGGAGC